>NZ_JBHYWP010000033.1:12556-65956 GCF_042751845.1 Streptomyces sp. NPDC059398
CGTGGCGCGCGCCACGCCCCCCGGGCGCGGCGGAGCCGCGCCGCTCCCTCCATCGCCGAGGCGCCCGCGCGGGCGCGCCCCCCCCCCCCCCCCACGATGCTCTCCCCATGAGTGACACACCGGTCAGACAGCAGAACACCGCCGCCTACTTCGGCCAGGCCGTCGCGTCCTTCGCGGTCGCCCTCGCGGCCATGACTCTGGGCATCCTCAACCTGGACGTCAACGTCTGGGTGCGGGCCTTCCTCGGCCTCGGCCTCCTGTACCTCACCACCTCCGCCTTCACGCTGGCCAAGGTCATCAGGGACCGGCAGGAGGCCGGCCAGATCGTGACCCGGGTCGACCAGGCCCGCCTGGAGAAGCTGCTCGCCGAGCACGACCCGTTCCAGAAGCTCTGACCGTCCCCCCGCCGCCTGCCCTCCCCGGCCGGCGTTCTAAGCGCTTGCTCACCTTCGGGGTATGGTGTGCGTCCTGCAGCAGCGCTGCGTCATGGGCGGAAGGGGCCAGCAATGAGCACGGCGGAGGAGACGGCGGGCGGCGAGGAGCCGTGGGCGGAGGTCGGCCCCGAGGCCGCCAGGCGGCTGCTCGTCGCCGCTGTCGGAGCCTTCGCCGAGCGCGGCTACCACGCCACGACGACCCGCGACATCGCGGGCCGCGCCGGAATGAGCCCCGCCGCGCTCTACATCCACTACAAGACCAAGGAAGAGCTGCTCCACCGGATCAGCCGCATCGGCCACGAGAAGGCCCTGGAGATCCTGGAGACGGCGGCCGAAGGACCGGGGACCCCCGCCGAACGGCTCGCGGCGGCGGTCCGCTCCTTCGTCCGCTGGCACGCCGGACACCACACGACGGCCCGGGTCGTCCAGTACGAACTCGACGCGCTCGGTGACGAGCACCGCGCCGGGATCGTCGGACTGCGCAAGCGCAGCGACGCCGCCGTGCGCCGCATCATCGAAGACGGGGTGCGGACGGGGGAGTTCGATGTCCCGTACATCCCGGGAACCGCCCTGGCCGTGCTGTCGCTCTGCATCGACGTGTCGCGCTGGTTCAACGTGGAGGGGCGCAGTACGCCCGACGAGGTCGGCGCGTTCTACGCCGACCTCGTCCTGCGGATGGTCTCCGCCCGGAAGTAGCGCGGGCCGGTGCCGGCCGCGGATCACAGGGTCCGGCGCGGGCCAGCAGCGCGGGTGGATCAGACGTACGGGTGGACCGGACGTACGGATGGATCAGAAGTAATACCGGGAGACCGACTCCGCCACGCACACCGGCTTGTCGGCGCCCTCGCGTTCCACCGTGACGGCGGCCGTCACCTGGACGCCCCCGCCCGCCTCGGACACATCGGTGAGGACGGCCGTGGCCCGCAGCCGGGAGCCGACCGGCACCGTGGAGGGGAAACGCACCTTGTTGGTGCCGTAGTTGATGCCCATCTTCATTCCCTCGACCCGCATGATCTGCGGGACCAGGGTGGGCAGCAGCGACAGGGTCAGATAGCCGTGGGCGATGGTCGTGCCGAACGGGCCCGAAGCGGCCCTGGCCGGATCGACGTGGATCCACTGGTGGTCACCCGTGGCATCCGCGAAGAGGTCGATCCGCTTCTGGTCGATCTCCAGCCAGTCGCTCGGCCCCAGTCGCTCACCGATCCCGGCGCGCAGCTCATCGGCGGATGTGAAGATCCTCGGCTCTGCCATGCGTGATCCTGCCTTTCCCAACGGTTCCGACGGTCCCGGTGGCCGCGGCGCTCCGGCGGCCCCGGTGAAGTGTCCAAGCGCTTGCTCAGCATTGTCGGGTGCGGCCGCCCCTGTCAACGACCGGCCGCACCGCCGGTGCTGATCAGGGTCGCGGGACATCGTCAGGAACAGACCGGACACCGGCGGAAAGGGGGCGGGACTCCGGCAGGAACAGACCAGACCCCCTCAGGAACGGGGCAGTAGGCTTCGCGGAGTGCCGCACCTTCCGGAGAAGATCCACGAACTCACCGTCGGCCAGCTCTCCGCGCGGAGCGGAGCCGCCGTCTCCGCCCTGCACTTCTACGAGAGCAAGGCCCTGATCACCAGCCGCAGGACAAGCGGCAACCAGCGCCGCTACACCCGGGACGCGCTGCGCCGCGTCGCCTTCATCCGGGCTGCGCAGCGGGTCGGCATCCCGCTCGCCACGATCAGGGACGCGCTCGCCGAGCTGCCCGACGAGCGCACGCCCAACCGCGAGGACTGGGCGCGCCTCTCCGCCGCCTGGCGCTCCGAGCTCGACGGTCGCATCGCCCAGCTCGGCATGCTCCGCGACCATCTCACCGACTGCATCGGCTGCGGCTGTCTGTCGCTGGAGAACTGCGTCCTGTCCAACCCGGACGATGTCTTCGGCGACCGTATGACCGGATCGAGGCTGCTCCCCGGCCCGCCGGAACCGGATCCGGAGGGCGGGACCGGCTGACGGACGGTCCCGCCGGTGCTCAGGCCGCCGAGGCCAGGGAGGAGTGACCGGCGCTCCGCGCGCGGGCCAGCGCGGTGGAGGTCAGGGCGGGCTGCGGTACGAGGATCCCGCAGCGGTTGCAGACGGGCCCCGACCACGGCTCCCGGCCGCCCCGCGAGGTCCAGGTGATCGTCTTCCCGGTGCACACCGGGCAGGCGCCGGCCGGGTCGGCCCTCAGGGCGGAAATCAGCCGCCGCAGAACCTCCGCCAGCGGCCGGGACGGGTGCACGGCGGGGTCCCCGCACCAGGCCACACCGCAGCCGCCCCAGGTGCGCCGGTGCCAGTCGTCGAAGGCGCCGGGACGCCTTATCCCCTCGTGCTTCTCCCGCTTGCGCCGTTCCGCGAACTCCGCCTCGTAGGCGAGCCAGACGGTCCGCGCCTCTTCGAGTTCGTCGAGCGCGGCCACCAGCCGCGCCGGATCCGGGGCCCGGTCCTCGGGCCCGATGTGATGCCTGGCACACAGATGATCCCAGGTCGCCCTGTGTCCGTACGGGGCAAACCTCTCCAGACACTTGCGCAGCGAATACCGCCGCAGGGCAAGGTCGTGGTGGGGATCGCGCACCTGTCTCGCGAGACTCCGGAAACCGGCCATCGCACTGCCACCTCCGTCGCTGAATGCTGCTGCGTCAGTGAATGGACGTACGGCTACCCGATTCGGCTCCATCGAATTCCCGATGGGTGCCATCACCGATGCGGCCTCTCCCGCACCTGTGTGGTGATTCGGAAAAGGTGACGCATGTTCACCTTACTGACGGGTCACCTCGCCAGTAACGTCCGTTCCCATCGGCTTCCCCCTCAGGAGCATTCATGCGACGACGTACCGGAAAGCTCAGAACTGGCATCGCGATAGCGGTGTTCGCACTCGGCGCCGGCCTGATGACCCCGCTGCCGCAGGCGACCGCCGCGGCGGCGGATCCCGGCACCGACTACTGCAAGAGCCAGTGCAACGACATCATGCCGCCGGGTGAGAACGGCAATGCCACCCTCGCCCAGATCCTCGCCCACCGTGCGCTGGGCACCCGTCCCGAACACAGCGCCGACCAGCTCGGACCGTACGACGCGCTGCCCGCCGGGGCCCCCTCGCTCACCGACTCCACGCTGAACAACTTCTTCAACGACGGCTCGTTCGGCGTCCCCGACGACCAGGTCGCCTCGGTCACCAAGCCGCGCGACGACGTCAGCATCACCCGGGACAAGAAGACCGGCGTCCCGCACATCAAGGGCACCACGCGCTACGGAACCGAGTTCGGCGCCGGATACGCGGCAGGCCAGGACCGGCTCTGGCTGATGGACCTCTTCCGGCACATCGGCAGGGGCGAGCTCACCTCCTTCGCCGGCGGCGCACTCGCCAACCAGGGCCTGGAGCAGGAGTTCTGGCCGCAGGCCCCGTACACCGAGCAGGACCTCCAGGACCAGGTCGACCGGATCGCGGCCCAGGGCGCCCGGGGCAAGCAGGCCATGGACGACGCCCAGGCGTATGTCGACGGCATCAACGCCTACCGGCAGAAGTCGAAGGACGGCCGCTACTTCCCCGGTGAGTACGTCCTCACCGGGAAGATCAACGCGATCACCAACGCCGGGGAGATCGAGCCCTTCAAGATCACGGACATGATCGCGCTTGCCTCGGTGGTCGGCGGTCTCTTCGGCGGCGGCGGTGGCGGCGAGGTGCAGGCCGCGCTCTCGCTGCTCTCCGCCCAGCAGAAGTACGGCGTCACCGAGGGCAGCAAGGTCTGGGAGTCCTTCCGGGAGCGCAACGACCCGGAGGCCACCCTCACCGTCCACGACGGCACCAGCTTCCCCTACGCGGACAAACCGGCCGATCCCAAGGGCACCGCGATGCCCGACCCGGGCTCGGTGAAGGCCGAACCGCTGGTGTACGACAGGACCGGCGGCGCCAAGACCGCGGCGAAGACCCCGGTCAAGGCGTCGAAGAAACTCAAGCCGGTCCAGGGCATGTACGACAACGGGGTGCTCCCGGCGGACCTGTTCAGCAGCAAGAAGGGCATGTCCAACGCCCTTGTCGTCTCGGGTCAGCACACCGCGAGCGGAAACCCCGTCGCCGTGTTCGGTCCGCAGACCGGATACTTCCTGCCGCAGCTGCTGATGCTCCAGGAACTCCAGGGGCCCGGCATCAGTGCCCGCGGTGTCTCCTTCGCCGGTGTCGGCATGTACATCCAGCTGGGCCGCGGCCAGGACTACGCGTGGAGCGCCACATCGGCCGGCCAGGACATCACCGACACCTACGCGGTGGAGCTCTGCCAGGACGACACCCACTACCTCTTCAGGGGCGTCTGCACCCCGATGGAGAAGATGGAGCGGACCAACTCCTGGAAGCCCACCGTCGCCGACTCCACGGCGGCCGGCTCCTACCGGATGCAGGTCTACCGCACCAAGTACGGCATCGTGACCCACCGCGCCACCGTCGACGGCAAACCCGTCGCCTACACCTCGCTGCGCAGTACGTACGGGCATGAGGCCGACTCGATCGTGGGCTTCCAGATGATGAACGACCCGGGGTACGTGAAGGACGCCAAGACCTTCCAGCAGGCCGCCGACCACATCGGCTACACCTTCAACTGGTTCTACGCCGACTCCCGCCAGGCCGCCTACTTCAACAGCGGGATGAACCCGGTGCGCGCCGCCGGGGTCGATGCCTCGCTGCCCGTCAAGGCCGAACCGGCCTACGAGTGGAAGGGCTTCGACCCCGACCACCACACCACCGACGTCACCCCGGCCACCCAGCATCCGCAGTCCGTGGGCCAGGACTACTACGTCTCCTGGAACAACAAACAGGCCAAGGACTACGCGTCGGCCGGGTTCGGCAACGGCTCGGTGCACCGGGTCGACCTGCTGGGTGACCGGGTGGCGAAACTCGTCGCCAAGGGCGGCGTCACCCGTGCCGCGCTGACCCGCGCCATGGCCGAGGCCGCCGTCACCGATCTGCGCGGCGAGGACGTTCTGCCCGAACTGCTCGACGTCGTACGGAGCCAGCCGGTCACCGACCCGGCGGAGGCCAAGGCGGTCGAGCAGCTGGAGGCGTGGGTGTCCGACGGCGCCCAGCGCAAGGAGAACGCCCAGAGCTCGCACGTCTACACCCACCCCGACGCCGTGCGGATCATGGACGCCTGGTGGCCGCTGCTGGTGCAGGCCGAGTTCAAGCCGGGGCTCGGCGACGACCTCTACTCGGCGCTCACCGCCAACCTCTCCATCGACGAGTCGCCCTCGGCGGGCCACGGACCGACCGGGGCACACGCCGGATCCGCCTTCCAGTACGGCTGGTGGAGCTATGTCGACAAGGACATCCGCACGGTCCTGGGGCGCCCGGTGCAGGGCAAGCTGGGCAAGACGTACTGCGGCGGGGGCGATCTGAGCGCCTGCCGGGACGCGCTGCTCACCACGCTCGGCCAGGCGGCCGCCAAGACCCCGGCGCAGGTCTACCCCGGTGACGACAGCTGCGCCGCCGGTGACCAGTGGTGCTCGGACGCGATCATCCACCGTCCGCTGGGCGGGCTGCAGTTCTGGCCCATCCAGTGGCAGAACCGGCCTACGTACCAGCAGGTCGTGGAGTTCCCCTCGCACCGGTAACCGTAAGGGGACACAGAGACGGCCACGGGCCGGACCGGATGACTCCGGTCCGGCCCGCGGTGGCTGCTCGGCGTCATGTCGGATGTTGCTCAGCGGTACGTCAGATACCGCTCGCGCACGGCCCGGAAGGCGGCGAGTTCGCCCTGCCAGGCCGCCACCACCTCATCGGTGTCCGCGCCCTTGTCGATCATCGTGCGGACCCTGGTCGATCCGGTCAGCTTGTCGATCCAGTCGTCGGAACGCCAGGCGAACCCGGACCAGACCTTCTTCGCCGTCACCAGCAGCCCGACGGCGGTCCGCACCGGGTCGAACGCCGTACGGTCCTGGACATGGAGCTGGACACCGCCAACCGTCTTCCCCTCGAACTTGGAGAAGGTCGGCGCGAAGTACGCCTCGCGGAAGACGACCCCGGGCAGATCGAGCGTGTTGGCGGCCTCCGCCCACCGCCGGTCGATCCCCTCGGCCCCCAGCAGCTCGAACGGCCTGGTGGTGCCCCGCCCCTCGGAGAGGCTGGTCCCCTCGAAGAGACAGGTCCCCGAGTAGACCAGAGCCGTGTCGGGCGTGGGCATGTTCGGGCTCGGCGGCACCCACGGCAGCCCTGTCGCGTCGAAGAAGTCGCCGCGCCGCCAGCCGGACATCCGTACCGTCTCCAACTTCACCCTGCCCGCCAGGAACTCGCCGTTGAAGAGCCGGGCCAGCTCCGTCACCGTCATCCCGTGCGCCTGCGCGATCGGCTGCCGCCCGACGAACGTCGCGAACCCCTTGTGCAGCACCGGGCCGAGCGCGGCCCGCCCGGTCACCGGATTCGGCCGGTCGAGCACCACGAAGCGCAGCCCCGCGAGCGCCGCCGCCTCCATGCAGTCGTAGAGCGTCCAGATGTACGTGTAGAAGCGGGCGCCCGCGTCCTGGATGTCGAAGACCACCGTGTCCACACCGGACGCGGTGAAGATGTCAGCGAGGGGCTGCCCGCTTCTGGTGTACGTGTCGTACACCGGAAGCCCGGTCGCCGGGTCGTCGTACCGGCCCTCCGAACCGCCCGCCTGCGCCGTGCCGCGGAAGCCGTGCTCGGGGCCGAAGACGGCGGTGAGGTTCACCCGCCGGTCGGCGTGCATGACATCGACGATGTGCCGGACGTCCTGGGTGACCCCGGTCGGATTGGTGACGATCCCGACGCGCTCCCCGTCGAGCAGGGCGTAGCCGTCGGCGGCCAGCCGGTCGAAGCCGGTACGCACCCGGGCGCGCCTCCCGCGCGCGGCGGCCGGTTCCGCCGTGGCGCCCACGGCTCCCAGCGCACCCACGGCTCCGCTCGCGGCCAGCAGCCCCCGCCTGGAAAGGTTCATCGGGATACCTCCATGATCTCGCCGAGTGTCATGGCCACGCAGGCTAGCCCTCGCCCCTTCCCCTGCCACATACCGACTGGTTAGTCTGCTGGTGCATTCAAGGGAGAGGCAGGTCCTGATGGGTACGGTCGACGGCGCGCGTGTAGTGGTCACAGGGGCGGGCGGCGGTATCGGCGCGGCGCTGGCCCGGAGGTTCGCCGCGGAGGGGGCCCGTGTCGTGGTCAACGACCTGGACGGCGCCAGAGCCGGTGCGGTGGCCGATGAGATCGGCGGGACCGCGCTGCCCGGTGACGCGTCGGCGGTCGTGGAGGCCGCCCGGGATGCACTCGGCGGACGGGTCGACATCTACTGCGCCAACGCCGGCCTCGGCTCGGCAGGCGACCCCTTCTCCGACGAGGCGGTCTGGGACGCGGCCTGGGACCTCAATGTGATGGCCCATGTCCGCGCCGCCCGCGCGCTGCTGCCCGGCTGGCTGGAGCGCGGAGAGGGCCGGTTCGTCTCCACCGTGTCGGCCGCCGGGCTGCTCACCATGATCGGCGCGGCGCCGTACAGCGTCACCAAGCACGGTGCGCTGGCCTTCGCGGAGTGGCTCTCGCTCACCTACCGCCATCGCGGGCTGAAGGTCCACGCGATCTGCCCGCAGGGCGTACGGACCGACATGCTGGCCTCGACCGGGTCCGCGGGTGAGCTGGTGCTCGCGCCGACGGCGATCGAGCCCGCCGATGTCGCCGAGGCGCTGATGGCCGCCATCGCCGACGACCGCTTCCTGGTACTTCCGCACCCCGAGGTCGCCGACTACTACCAGGCGCGGGCCGCCGATCCCGACCGGTGGATCGGCGGGATGAACCACCTCCAGCAGAAATGGGAGTCCGGACGGTGAGCGCCTCGCTCTACGCGGCGAAGCCCTGGCTGGAGCTGCTCAGCGAGGCCCAGCGCCGCCCGGTCCACCCGCAGGCGAGCGTGGTGCACGCCTTCCGTGACGCCGTCGCCCGCGCACCGGAGCGCCCGGCCCTCGCCTACTTCGACGGACGGCTGACCTACCGCGAGACCGACGCGCTCTCCGACTCGGTCGCAGGGCACCTCGCCGCGCGGGGTGTGGGGCGCGGCGACCGGGTCGCGGTCATGCTGCAGAACTCGCCGCACTTCGTGCTGGCGCTGCTCGGTGCCTGGAAGGCCGGCGCCACGGTCGTACCGCTCAACCCGATGTACAAGTCGGCCGAGGTCGGCCACGCCCTGCGGGACGCCGGGGTCACCGCGCTCGTCTGCTCCGACCGGGCCTGGGAGTCGTATCTGCGCGAGACCTCCGCCGGAGTGCCGCTGCGTTGCGCGCTCACCGCCTGCGAGCGCGATCTGCAGACCCGGGACGACGCCCGGGTCCTCGGCTTCGAGCGGCTGCCGTGCCCCGCCGACACCGACGACCTGGTGACCGTCGCCCGGCAGGGTCTCCCGGCCCCCGCAGGCCGCGATCCGCACCCCGCCGACGTGGCCCTGATCAGCTATACGTCCGGCACCAGCGGGACCCCCAAGGGCGCGATGAACGCCCACGCCAACATCATGGTGAACGCCGAGCGCCAGCGCACCGGGCACCCGGTGGCCGAGGGCTCCGCCTACTTCGCGCTCGCGCCGCTCTTCCACATCACCGGGATGGTCTGCGAGCTGGCCGCGTGCGTCGCCAACGCCGGGACTCTCGTACTCGCCTACCGGTTCCACCCCGGAGTGGTGCTCGACGCCTTCGCCGAGCACCGCCCCGCCTACACCGTCGGCCCCTCCACGGCCTTCATGGCGCTCGCGGCCGATCCCTCGGTCACCCCGGACCACTTCGCCTCCTTCCAGGTGATCTCGTCCGGCGGCGCACCGCTGCCGCCCGCGCTGGTGGAGGGGTTCCGTGAGCGCTTCGGCCCGTACATCCGCAACGGCTACGGGCTCACCGAGTGCACCGCCCCGTGCGCGTCCGTCCCGCCCGAGCGGGAGGCCCCGGTCGACCCGGTGTCGGGCACGCTCTCGGTCGGAGTGCCGGGGCCCGACACCGTGGTGCGGATCGTGGACCCCGACGGCGGTGAGGTGCCGTTCGGGGAGCAGGGCGAGATCGTGGTGAGCGGGCCGCAGGTCGTCTCCGGATACTGGGAACGGCCGGAGGCCACCGCCGAGGCGTTCCCCGGCGGTGAGCTGCGCACCGGGGACATCGGCTTCATGGACCGGTACGGCTGGCTCTATGTCGTGGACCGGATGAAGGACATGATCAACGCATCCGGCTTCAAGGTCTGGCCGCGCGAGGTGGAGGACGTCCTCTACACCCACCCCGCCGTACGGGAGGCCGCCGTGGTGGGGATCCCCGACGCCTACCGCGGCGAGTCGGTCAAGGCGTATGTGAGCCTGCGGCCGACGGGGACCGGGAGCGCGGTGACACCGGCGGAGCTGGCCGCGTACTGCAAGGAGCGGCTCGCGGCGTACAAGTACCCGCGCGAGGTCGAGATCCTGCCGGAGCTGCCGAAGACCACCAGTGGGAAGATCCTGAGGCGGGAACTGCGTTCCCCGCAGTGACGAGCACACGGACGGAAGGTGGCGGCGATGGCAGCCAGAACGACCGACGGGAACGGCGTGCCCGTCCCGCAGAGGCTGCTGGCCGCCGCCACCCGGCTCTTCGCCGAGCGCGGCTACGACCGGACGTCGGTCCAGGAGATCGTCGAGGCGGCCGGAGTCACCAAGGGCGCCCTCTACCACTACTTCGGGTCCAAGGAGGATCTCCTCCAGGAGGTCTACTCACGGGTGCTGAGGCTCCAGCAGGAGCGGCTCGACGCGTTCGCGGACGCCGACGCGCCGGTCGAGGAGCGGCTGCGCGACGCCGCCGCGGACGTCGTCGTCACCACCATCGACAATCTGGACGACGCGTCGATCTTCTTCCGCTCCATGCACCATCTGAGCCCCGAGAAGAACAAGCAGGTACGGCTGGAGCGCCGCCGCTACCACGAGCGCTTCCGGGCGCTGGTGGAGGAGGGCCAGCGCGCCGGGGTGTTCTCGGCGGCCACCCCCGCGGACCTGGTGGTCGACTACCACTTCGGGTCCGTGCACCATCTGTCCACGTGGTACCGCCCGGACGGCTCGCTGACCCCGCGCGAAGTGGCCGACCAGCTGGCGGATCTGCTGCTGCGGGCGCTGCGGCCGTAGCTCCGCTGCCGGAGCGTCAGCCCGCGGCCGCCGCGACCAGCGCCGACATCACCCGGGTGTCGTCGCCCGCCTCCGGATGCCACTGCACGCCCAGCACCCACGCCGCACCCGGCAGCTCCACCGCCTCCACGGTGCCGTCCGCCGCGTACGCGCTCACCACCAGGGTGTCGGCCAGCCGGCCGGCCGCCTGGTGGTGGTACGTCGGGACCGATGCCTCGTCCGGCACGATCGACGCGTACCGCGTGCCCGGCACCGGCTTCACCGGGTGCCGGCCGAAGACACCCACACCCCCGGTGTGCCCGTCCAGATGCTGCACCAGCGTCCCGCCCAGCGCGACATTCAGCAGCTGCATCCCCCGGCAGATGCCGAGTAGCGGCACCCCCGAGGCCAACGCCACCCGGATCAGGGCGAGTTCCCAGGCGTCCCGGTCCCGCGCCGCGGGGCCGGTACGGGGGTCGGTCTCCGCCCCGTACCGCGCCGGCTCGATGTCGGCGCCGCCCGCGACGACAAGACCGTCCAGCCTGGCCAGGGCGGGGGCCGCGACGGCCGGGTCGTCCGGCGGGAGGAGTACGGCGATACCGCCCGCCGCCTGGACCAGGCGCGGGTATCCGGCCGGCAGCAGCGCCGCCGGCATGTCCCACACACCCCACTGGGCCGGTTCCAGATAGGTCGTGACACCGATGAGCGGCTTGGACACAGCGACTCCGTTTCCGCGGATTCCGTTCGGTCGGGTGTGAGCCGGTGAGGTGGTGAGTGTGCGCCAGTGGGTCCGGGCCTGTGGGGCAGGCCCGGTGGGGGCCGGGCCTGCGGCGTCCGGTTCAGTCCCGTTCGAGCTCGGCCTCGGCCGCTGCCAGCGCGGCGAACTCCTCCTCCGGCGCCCGCGCCACCAGATGATGGCGACTGTAGAGCGCGAAGTAGGCGAGGGCCACGGCATAGACGCCCATGGCGATGAACGCCGCGTCCTTGTCCACCAGGAACGTCGCCGCCAGCGCGAAGAGGGCGAGTACGAACGCCACCGACGAGGTCAGCACACCCCCCGGGGTCCGGTACGGGCGCTCCAGCGCCGGTTCGCGGCGCCGCAGCACGATGTGGGACAGCGCCATCAGCGCGTACGAGATGGTCGCGCCGAAGACCGCGACGTTCAGCATCCGGGCCCCGTTCCCCGTCCCCGCCGCCAGCGCGAAGCCGATCGCTCCGGGGACCAGCAGCCCCAGGTACGGCGACTTCCGGCGGTTGGTGAGCGAGAGGAAGCGGGGCAGATAGCCGGCCCGGGAGAGCGCGAAGAGCTGGCGTGATCCCGCGAAGACCAGCGAGAAGAAGGACGCGACCAGGCCCGCGAGACCGGCGTAGTTGACGAAACGGCTCAGCGGTGTGGGACCGCCGTCCCCCTGCAAGGCCACCACCAGTGGGTTCCCGGCCTCCTTGATGGCGTTCGAGCCGTGTGCGCCGGCCGCCGCGAAGAAGGTCAGTACGGCGAGCAGCACCAGGACGCCCACGGAGATCGAGAGGGCCCGCGGCATGGAGCGCACCGGGTCCTTCGCCTCCTCCGCGGCCAGCGGTACGCCCTCGACGCCGAGGAAGAACCACATACCGAAGGGGAACGCCGCCCAGATGCCGAGGAGTCCGAACGGCAGCCACGAACCCGAGCCGAAGGCGCTCGTGTCGACCGGGATGTCGCTGAGCCCGCTCACGCTGAAGCCGGTGAACGCGCCGACCGCGAAGATCAGCAGCGCGGCCACCGCGATCGCCGTCACCACCAGGCTGAAACGCAGTGCCTCGCCCACGCCCCAGAGATGGATTCCGATGAAGACCGCGAAGCAGGCGAGATAGACCGGCCAGCCGGATTCGAGGCCGAAGAGGCCGAGCGACTCGACGTAGTCGCCGATGAAGATGGAGATCGCGGCGGGCGCCAGGATGTACTCGATGAGGATCGCGGTGCCGGTGAGGAAACCGCCCCACGTACCCAGCGCACGGCGGGCGAAGCCGTAACCGCCGCCGGCCGTCGGCAGGATCGTGGACAGCTCCGCCAGCGTGAAGACCAGACAGGCGTACATCACGCCCATCAGCAGCATGGCGACGGCGAGCCCGCCGAAACCGCCCTTGGACAGACCGATGTTCCAGCCGGAGAAGTCACCCGAGACGACGTAGGCGACCCCGAGCCCCGTGAGCAGCAGCCATCCCGCACTGCCCCTGCGCAGAGTGCGGCGGCTGAGGTAGGCATCGTCGGCCGGGGAGGAGGGAGACGCGGGGGAGGAGAGAGACGCGGGGGACGAGGCGGAGGGGTCGTCCCTGGTGGTGCCTTCGGCCATGAGTCGCTCCTGACAGAGGTCAAAGGTTTGCACGCACACCATTCCGGTACTCCCGGCCGTGCGCAAGCCCCCTGCGCGGGCCCGTGCGGCCGGGCCTGTGCGACCCGGGCCGGCCATCCGGCCCGGATCGCACCGGTCCTGGTCGCTGCGGCCCCCGGTCAGGACAGAAAGCCGCGCAGCAGCGCGGCCGTACCCTCGCAGTGCTCCCGCATCACCTCGCGCGCCGCGTCCGCGTCCCCGTCGACGACCGCGTCGACCAGCGCGGAGTGCTGGTGCTGTGAGTGCTCCAGGTTCCGTACGAGCAGCGGAATGCAGTCCAGCAGATCGTTCAGCGTCGCCCGCACCGCGACGTACTGGGCGCTGAGCGTGGGCGACCCGCACAGTTCGGCGAGGGTCAGATGCAGCACCGTGTCCCGCCGCCGGTACTCGGCCAGCGGTGCGTCATGGGTGGCGGCGAGCGCGGCCCGCAGGCGCCGCACGTCCTCATCGGCGAGACCGTGCGCCACGCACAGTCCGGCGGCCCCGACCTCCAGCACCTCGCGGAAGCGCAGGGTGTCCTCGACGTCCACCCCCGCCACCCGCCGGCGCAGCTCGTCCTCACCGTGCGCGGCCGGGCGGTGCAGCACGAAGGTCCCGCCGTACCGGCCGCGCCTGCTCTCCACCAGGCCCTGCTCGGTCAGCACCTTCAGCACCTCGCGGAGTGTGACCCGGCTGATCCCCATCCGCTCCGCCAGTTCGCGCTCGGCGGGCAGCCTGTCCCCGGCCGGGACAAGGCCGAGGCGCAGCAGCTGAAGGATCTGTTCCAGCGCCTCTTCGAAGCCGTTCCCGGCGCGCACGGGGCGCAGTACGGGCGTCAGGGGGTCTGCCGGTTCGATCTGCCTCGCCACGTCACCGATCCTCTTCCCCTTCAATGGTCTTCGGTACTACCTTATGGCTTCCGGCTGGCCCAAGGAGGGGTAATCCCGTGGCAGACCGCACACCCCCGCTCGGGGTGGAGGAGCTTCGCTCCCTCGTCACGAGCGGTGAGATCGACACCGTCGTCCTGGCCTTCCCCGATATGCAGGGACGTCTCCAGGGCAAGCGGTTCGCCGCCCCCTTCTTCCTGGACGAGGTCCTGGAGAACGGCAGCGAGGGGTGCAACTACCTTCTCGCCGTCGACACCGAGATGAACACCGTCGACGGCTATGAGATGTCCTCGTGGGAGACCGGCTACGGCGACTTCGCGATGCACCCGGATCCCACCACACTGCGCCGGATCCCCTGGAACCAGGGCACCGCGCTGCTCATCGCCGACCTGGCGTGGAACGACGGCGCACCCGTCGTGGCGGCCCCGCGCCAGGTGCTCCGCCGCCAGCTGGAGCGTCTCGCCGAGCACGGTCTCACCGCGCATGTGGGCACGGAGCTGGAGTTCATCGTCTTCCGGGACACGTACGAGGAGGCATGGGACCGCAACTACCGCGACCTCGTCCCGGCCAACCAGTACAACATCGACTACTCCGTCCTCGGCACCGGCCGGATCGAGCCGCTGCTGCGCCGGATCCGCAACGAGATGGCGGCGGCCGGTCTGACCGTCGAGTCCGCCAAGGGCGAGTGCAACCCGGGCCAGCACGAGATCGCCTTCCGGTACGACGAGGCCCTCGTCACCTGTGACCAGCACGCCGTCTACAAGACCGGCGCCAAGGAGATCGCGTCGCAGGAAGGGGTCGCGCTCACCTTCATGGCCAAGTACAACGAGCGCGAGGGCAACTCCTGCCATATCCACCTCTCGTTGCGGGACGCCGAAGGCCGTCCCGCGATGGCCGGCGCAGGACCTGACGGGATGTCGCCGGTCATGCGGTCCTTCCTGGCGGGGCAGCTGGCCGCACTGCGTGATTTCTCGCTGCTGTACGCGCCCAACATCAACTCGTACAAACGCTTCCAGCCGGGCTCCTTCGCTCCGACCGCCGTGGCCTGGGGCCACGACAACCGCACCTGTGCGCTCCGTGTCGTCGGCCACGGCCCCTCGATGCGCTTCGAGAACCGGCTGCCGGGCGGTGACGTCAATCCGCACCTGGCCGTCGCGGGACTCGTCGCGGCCGGCCTGTACGGCATCGAGCAGCGGCTGGAACTGCCCGACGAGTGCACCGGGAACGCGTACACCGCCGGATACGAGCGGGTCCCCACCACTCTGCGCGAAGCCGCTGAACTGTGGGAGACCAGCCCGGTCGCCAAGGCGGCCTTCGGCGCCGAAGTCGTCGCCCACTACCGCAACATGGCGCGGGTCGAACTCGAAGCCTTCGACGCCGCGGTGACCGACTGGGAGCTCCGCCGCTCCTTCGAACGTCTGTGAGGAACGCTGTGGTCCACGCATCCCACGAGGTAGGTCCCGAGCTGTCGCACGAGGTGCTCGACCCGACAACCGGCCAACTGGTCGAGACCGTGCGGGCGACGACGGCCGCCGGGGTCGACGAGGCCGTCGCCAGGGCGGCGCGGGCCCAGCGCGGCTGGGCCGCAGCGGCGCCGGCCGACCGCGCCAGGCTGCTGCGCCGCTTCGCCGACGTCGTCGACGGACATGCCGAGGAGCTGGCGCGGCTGGAGGTGCGGGAGGCCGGTCACACCATCGGCAACGCCCGCTGGGAGGCCGGCAACGTCCGCGATCTCCTCGAATTCGCCGCCGGAGGGGTGGAGCGGCTCAGCGGCCGGCAGATCCCCGTCGCGGGGGGCCTCGACCTCACCCTCCTCGAACCGCTCGGCGTCGTCGGCGTGATCGCGCCCTGGAACTTCCCCATGCCGATCGCCGCCTGGGGCACGGCCCCCGCGCTGGCCGCGGGCAACGCGGTGCTCCTCAAACCCGCCGAGACCACCCCGCTGACCGCGCTCCGGCTGGCCGGACTCGCCCTGGAGGCGGGTCTGCCCGAAGGGCTGTTCCAGGTACTGCCGGGCGCGGGCGACACCACGGGCCGGGCCCTGGTCGACCATCCGGGTGTGGCGAAGATCGTCTTCACCGGCTCCGTCCGCGTCGGCAAGAGCGTCATGGCCAGGTGCGCCGAGCGCGTGAAGCGCGTGACGCTCGAACTCGGCGGCAAGAGCCCCAACATCGTCTTCGCCGACTGCGACCTGGAGGCCGCGGCCGCCGCGACCCCCATGTCCTTCCTGGACAACAGCGGCCAGGACTGCTGCGCCCGCACCCGCATCCTGGTGCAGCGCTCCGTCCATGACCGCTTCCTCGCTCTCCTCACTCCCGCGATCGAGTCCGTGGTGGTCGGTGACCCCGCCGACGAGAAGACCCAGATGGGCCCGCTGATCTCCGAGGCCCAGCGCGAACGGGTGCGTGGCTACGTCCCCGACGGGGCGGCGGGGATCCGCGGTACGGCGCCCACCGGACCCGGTTTCTGGTTCCCGCCGACCGTGCTCACCGGCCTCGCTCCGGATGCCCCGGCGGCTTGTGAGGAGATCTTCGGCCCGGTCGCCGTGGTCCTTCCCTTCGAGGACGAGGAGGAGGCGGTCCGGCTCGCCAACGCCACCGAGTACGGGCTGTCGGGCTCCATCTGGACCCGCGACGTCGGCCGTGCGATCCGGGTCTCCCGCGCGGTCGCCGCGGGCAATCTCTCCGTCAACTCGCACTCCAGCGTCCGCTACGGGACACCCTTCGGCGGCTACAAGCAGTCCGGCATCGGCCGCGAACTCGGCCCCGACGCCCTGACCGCTTTCACCGAGACCAAGAACGTCTTCATCAGCACGGAACCCAGCACGGAACGCAACATGGAAGCCAGCACGGAACGCAACACGGAACCCCGCAAGGAACCCGGCACAGAACCCGGCACGGAGGCCTGAGACACCATGACCGAGAGCAGCATCTGCCGCCGCCTGGCCGGCCGTACCGCCGTCATCACCGGCGCGGGCAGCGGAATCGGCCGCGCGGCCGCGCGGCGACTGGCTTCCGAGGGCGCCCATGTCGTCTGCGGCGACATCGACGAGGCCGCGGGCAAGGCCGCCGCCGAAGAGGTCGGCGGTACCTTCGTGCGGGTCGACGTGACCAGCCCCGAGCAGGTCGAGGCGCTGTTCAGGACGGCGTACGACACTTACGGCAGCGTCGACGTCGCCTTCAACAATGCGGGTATCTCGCCGCCCGACGACGACTCCATCCTCACCACAGGACTGGAAGCCTGGAAGCGCGTCCAGGACGTCAACCTCACCTCCGTCTACCTCTGCTGCAAGGCAGCCGTCCCCTATATGCAGCGCCAGGGCCGGGGCTCCATCATCAACACCGCGTCCTTCGTGGCGATCATGGGCGCCGCGACCTCGCAGATCTCGTACACCGCGTCCAAGGGCGGTGTGCTCGCCATGTCACGCGAGCTCGGCGTGCAGTTCGCCCGCGAGGGGATCCGCGTCAACGCGCTCTGCCCGGGGCCGGTCAACACCCCCCTTCTGCAGGAGCTGTTCGCGAAGGACCCGGAGCGCGCGGGACGCCGGCTCGTCCACATCCCGGCCGGCCGGTTCGCGGAGGCGGACGAGATCGCCGCCGCCGTGGCCTTCCTCGCCAGCGACGATTCCTCGTTCGTCAACGCCACCGACTTCCTGGTCGACGGCGGTATCGCGGGCGCCTATGTCACACCCGTGTAGGCGTCGCGGAGGAGCGGCGGTGGTCCGGGGGCGGGCAGGGCGGCCCGGGGGCAGGGAGGTCCGGGGCGGGACGGAGGTACACGCCTGCCCCGGACCTCCCTGCCCGCCCCCGTAACGGCCCCCCTCCCGCTACAGGTACTTCTTCAGCTCGCGGCGCGCCAGGGACCGCTGGTGCACCTCGTCCGGCCCGTCGGCGAGCCTCAGGGTCCTTGCCGCCGCCCAGAGTTCGGCCAGCGGGAAGTCCTGGCTCACCCCGCCGGCGCCGTACAGCTGGACCGCGTTGTCGATGATGTCGATGACCGCGCGCGGAGTCGCGATCTTGATGGCCTGGATCTCCGTGTGCGCACCGCGGTTGCCCACCGTGTCCATCAGCCAGGCGGTCTTGAGGACCAGCAGCCGCAGCTGCTCCACGGTGACCCGGGCGTCCGCGATCCAGTTCTGTACGACGCCCTGCTGGGCCAGCGGCTTGCCGAACGCCGTGCGCCCGACCGCGCGCCGGCACATCAGCTCGATGGCCCGCTCGGCCATCCCGATCAGCCTCATGCAGTGGTGGATCCGGCCGGGGCCGAGACGGGCCTGGGCGATGGCGAAGCCGCCGCCTTCCTCGCCGATCAGGTTCGACACAGGGACCCGGACGTTGTCGAGGACCACCTCGGCGTGGCCGCCGTGGTAGTGGTCCTCATAGCCGTACACCTGCATGGCGCGGCGGACTTCGAGCCCCGGGGTGTCGCGCGGGACCAGGATCATCGACTGCTGGCGGCGGACGTCCTCCCCGTCCGGGTCGGTCTTCCCCATCACGATGAAGATCTTGCAGTCCGGGTTCATCGCCCCGGAGATGTACCACTTGCGGCCGTTGATGACGTACTCGTCGCCCTCGCGTGCGATACGGGTCTCGATGTTCGTCGCGTCGGACGAGGCCACCTCCGGCTCCGTCATGGCGAAGGCCGACCTGATCTCACCGGCGAGCAGCGGCTCCAGCCACTGCTTCTTCTGCTGCTCGGTGGCGAACTGGAAGAGCACCTCCATATTGCCCGTGTCCGGTGCCGCGCAGTTCAGCGCGGTGGGCGCCAACTGCGGTGAGCGCCCGGTGAGCTCGGCGAGCGGTGCGTACTGGAGGTTGGTCAGCCCCGCGCCGTACTCCGCGTCCGGCAGGAAGAGGTTCCACAGGCCCTGGCGGCGCGCCTCCGCCTTCAGCTCCTCGACCACCGCGGGGGTCTCCCACGGGGAGGCGAGCCGCGCACGCTGCTCGTGGGCGACGGCCTCGGCGGGCCGGACATGCTCGTCCATGAAGGCGGTGAGCCTGCCGCGCAGCTCTTCGGTGTGCGCGTCGAATGCGAAATCCATGGGGGTTCAGCCTTCCTGGAGGGTGGTGAGGCCGTGCTCGATGAAGACGGGGACCAGGGAGCCGATCTGGTCGAAACCCGCCCCGACGGTCTGGCCGAGGGTGTAGCGGTAGTGGATTCCTTCGAGGATCACGGCGAGCTTGAACCAGGCGAACGCCGTGTACCAGGCGATGGCGGAGGTGTCCCGGCCCGAGCGGGCCGCGTACCGCTCGACCAGCTCGGTGGGCGAGGGGTGGCCCGCCGCGCCGCTCGTGGTGGAGACGGGCGACTCGGGGATGCCCAGATCGGAGCTGTACATCACGAGCAGCCCCAGGTCGGTGAGCGGATCGCCCAGTGTCGACATCTCCCAGTCCAGGATCGCGTTGATCCTGTCGTCGGGACCGAGCAGGACGTTGTCCAGGCGGTAGTCGCCGTGCACCACGGTGGGGGCGGGGGAGCGCGGCAGCTCGCGTCCGAGTGTGGCGTGCAGTTCGTCGATGCCGGGCAGATCGCGGTTGCGCGAGGCGTCCAGCTGCTTGCCCCAGCGGCGCAGCTGCCGGTCGAGGAAGCCCTCGGGGCGCCCGAAGTCGGCGAGGCCCACCGCCTCCGGGTCCACGGCGTGCAGATCGACCAGCGTGTCGACCAGACCCAGCACCGCCGCCCGGGTCCGCTCGGCGCCGAGCGGCGCCAGCTGGGCGGCCGTACGGTACGGCGTGCCCTCGACGAACTCCATGACGTAGAACGGCGATCCGATCACCGACTCGTCCTCGCACAGCAGGACCGGCTCCGGCACCGGGACGCCCGTCGGGTGCAGCGCGCTGATCACCCGGTGCTCGCGCTTCATGTCGTGCGCGGTGGCCAGGACATGGCCGAGCGGGGGCCTGCGCACCACCCACCGGCCGGTGCCGTCGCTGACGGTGTACGTCAGATTGGACCGGCCGCCCTCGATCAGCCGCGCGCTGAGCGGTCCGCGCACCAGGCCGGGCCGCACCCGGTCGAGATGACCGCGCAGCGCCTCGGGGTCGATTCCCGGTGGGTGGACTGCGCTCATGGGGCACCTCCGTGTGTAGGGGCGGACCGTCCGGGTGGACGCTCGCGCGGATGTCTGCGGGAACGCTCGCTGTACTGCCAGCGCCCATCATGCCGACCAGTCGGTATGCCGTCCACCCCCGGTCCGCCTCCGGCAGCGGTGGGTGAGGGCCACATCTCTCATACACCGCCCGGCCGGTTCGGGTTCCCCTCCGGCCGGGACCGGCGCGGATGAACCGGGCTCACGTTTGCACGGGGTCCGGTTGCGCGAGGCCGGGCCTGACCAGAGGCTCGTAGGCATGAAGGCGATCAGCTACAGCCGTTACGGCGGCCCCGAGGTCCTGGAGTACGGCGAGCGCCCCGAGCCCAAGGTCGGGCCCGACTCCGTACTGGTGAAAGTGCGCGCGGCGGCCGTCAACCCGGTCGATGTGCAGACCCGTGAGGGGCACCTCGACGCGGTACTCGAAGCCGTCTTCCCGGTCGTGCCGGGCTGGGACGTCTCCGGGGTCGTGGTGCAGCCGGGTGCGGCCGTGACCGAGTTCGCCGTCGGCGACGAGGTGATGGGGTACGTACGGGAGGACTTCCTCTCGCGGGGCACCTTCGCCGAGTACGTGGCGGCCCCGGTGCGCACCCTCGCCCGCAAACCGCTGGGGCTGAGTTTCGAGGAGGCCGCCGGACTGCCGCTGACCGGGCTCACCGCCTACCAGGCGCTGCGCGCGCTCGAAATCCGGTCCGACGACACCGTTCTGGTCCATGCCGCCGCGGGCGGTGTCGGCTCGATGGCCGTGCAGCTCGCCCAGCACTCGGGCGCACGCGTCATCGGCACCGCGAGCACCCACAACCACGACCATCTGCGCACGCTGGGCGCGGAACCGGTGGCCTACGGCGAGGGGCTGGCCGAGCGGGTGCGCGCCCTGGCGCCCGAGGGGGTGGACGCGGTGCTCGACACGGTCGGCGGCGACACCCTGCGGCTCTCGGCGAACCTGCTCGCCCCGGAGGGCCGGCTCGCGTCCATCGTCGACGGCGACGTCGCCGAGTTCGGCGGCCGCTATGTCTTCGTACGGCCCGACCCGCTCGATCTGCATGTCCTCGGCGAACTGGCCGACCAGGGGGTCATCGCGGTCCATGTGGACCAGGTCCTGCCGCTGGAGCGCACGGCCGACGCGCAGCGGCTCAACACCGAGGGCCACACCCGGGGCAAGATCGTCGTCACGGTCGACTGGGAGGCGGCAGCCTGAGGCGACGGCGTCGGACAGACCGGATCGGGGCCCCGCAGCACAACGGCCGGGGCGCCGGTCCGGCGCGGTCGTGCGCGGCGGTGGAGGCCGCCGTCACCGCGGGTGCGAAGCGGTCAGACGGCGGTACGCGTCGAGGCCGTCGGGCACCCACTCCCAGGTGCCGAGCCGCTGTGCCAGCTCCTCGTCCGAGAGGAAGCCGTGCCAGGCGACCTCCTCCACCTGGGGATCGACCGGAAGGGTGCAGCGCACCTCGTACACCCAGGACCACCAGCCCTGCCCGGGGCCCTCGTAGAGGAACTTGAAGAGCGGTACGGGCGCGGGCAGCCCCGAGACGCCCAGCTCCTCCTCGGCCTCCCGCAGCGCCGCCGCGTCGTAGGACTCGCCCGCGCCGACCACCCCGCCCACGAACATGTCGTAGAGCGAGGGGAAGACCAGCTTCACCGGTGTCCTCCGGTGGACGAAGATCCGGTCGTCGGCGTCCCGGGCGAGGACGAAGACACAGCGGTGCAGCAGCCCCTTCGCGTACACCTCGCCCCTCGGGGCCTGCCCCGTCACCTGGTCGGACGCGTCGACCACATCGAGGATTTCGTCGGCCGGAGAAGCCGGAGAAGCCGGAGGAGCGGGAGACACCGGAACGGCAGGGGCAGAGGCAGCAGGAGCACCAGGGGACTCAGGTGAACCGGAGGACGCGGGAGGCACAGGGTTCGCAGGGGTCATGCGGCCATCTTCTCGCGCGGCGCACGCGCCGACCCGGAGGGCATCGCCGGGTGCCGCCCCAGCAGGATGATCCCCACGACGATCGCCGCCAGCCCGGCCGATTCCCAGGCCAGGGCGCCGGTGTCGGTGCGCAGCCGGTCGCCGAGGAAGCCGACGCCGCAGGCGATGCCCGCGAGCGGCTGCGCCGCGGTGAGCGCGGGCAGCGAACTGCGCAGCGGGGCGGCCTCGAAGGCGCTCTGCACCAGGACCAGTCCGGTCACCCCCAGCGCGATCACGGCGTACGGCTCCCAGCCCGTGGCCAGGCCCGCCCAGCCGCCGTGCTCCAGATGCTGCCCGCTGACCCGGGTCAGGGCGTCCTGGAGCCCGTACAGCAGCCCCGCGCCCAGCGCGAGGAGCGCGGGGCCCACGGTCAGCCGGGTCCGTTTGGCGAAGAACGCCAGGAGCATCGCGGTGCCCGCCACCACACCGATGATCAGCCAGTGCCGCAGCTCGTTCACCGATGCGGCGCCGGCCTTCGGCTGGCCCGCCAGGATGAAGACCGCGACCCCGCCCGCCAGCAGCGCGAGACCGCTCCACCCCTGCCGCCCCAGCGGCTGCCCGGTCTGGTGGCGGGAGAGCGCCATCGCGAAGAGCAGGTTCGTGGCGAGCAGCGGTTCCACCAGGGAGATCTCGCCCTGGCCGAGCGCCAGCGCGCCCAGCACCATGCCGCAGACCATCAGCCCGATGCCGCCCAGCCAGAGCGGCACCCGTACGAGGTCGAGAAGGAGCCGGAAGGAGAGGAAGTCCTTCATCGGGGCATGCCGGGCCGCTCTCTGCTGGAGCACGAAGCCGAAACCGAGACAGCAGGCCGCACCCACGGAGAGCGCGAGAACGAGTACCGACACGTGATCAACCTCAAGACCGGCCAGAAAAGGGGCGGGGTCCTGGCGACGATAGCGCCTGGAACGGCACCTGTACCCGTTGAGTGCAGCGAACGGGACGGTTGACGCAGCTTCGGGACGAACTGAAGATGTGACCCACAAGTAACCTGGCAGGGATGGGGCTCATGGCGGACGACGCTGACGTGATCGTGATCGGGGCCGGACTCGCCGGTCTGGTGGCCACCGCCGAGCTGGTGGACGCCGGCCGGAAGGTGATCCTTCTCGACCAGGAGCCCGAGCAGTCCATGGGCGGACAGGCGCACTGGTCCTTCGGCGGCCTCTTCTTCGTCGACTCGCCCGAACAGCGGCGCTTCCGGATCAAGGACAGCCATGAGCTGGCGATGCAGGACTGGCTGGGCACCGCCGGATTCGACCGCCCGGAGGACCACTGGCCGCGCCGGTGGGCCGAGTCGTACGTGGACTTCGCGTCCGGCGAGAAGCGGGCCTGGCTGCACGCCCAGGGGATGCGTTTCTTCCCGGTCGTCGGGTGGGCGGAGCGCGGTGGCTACGACGCGACGGGACACGGCAACTCCGTACCGCGCTTCCACATCACCTGGGGGACCGGGCCCGGTGTCGTCGCGCCCTTCGAACGCCGGGTGCGGGAGGGCGTGGCGCGCGGCCTGGTACAGCTGAGATTCCGCCACCGGGTCACCGGCCTCGCCCGCAGCGCCGGCGCGCTGGACACGGTGACCGGTGAGGTACTGGAGGCGAGCGGCGCGGAGCGGGGCACGGCGAGCAGCCGTACGGTCACCGGCGAGTTCAGCTACCGGGCGCAGGCGGTCATCGTCACCTCCGGCGGGATCGGCGGCAACCACGACCTCGTACGGGCGCAGTGGCCCGAGCGGCTCGGCACCCCGCCCGCGCACATGCTGTCGGGGGTGCCCGCACATGTGGACGGGCTGATGCTGGGCGTCGCCGAGGCAGCGGGCGGCAGCCAGATCAACCGGGACCGGATGTGGCACTACACCGAGGGCATCCAGAACTGGAACCCGATCTGGGCCAAGCACGCCATCCGTATCCTGCCGGGGCCCTCGTCCCTCTGGTTCGACGCGCGGGGCAAACGCCTGCCGGTGCCGCTCTTCCCCGGCTTCGACACGCTGGGCACTCTCGACCACATCATGAAGTCCGGCCACGACTACACCTGGTTCGTCCTCGACCAGCGCATCATCGGCAAGGAGTTCGCGCTCTCGGGCTCCGAGCAGAACCCGGACCTGACCGGGAAGTCCGTCCGTGACGTCATCGGGCGGGCGCGGGCCGACGTACCCGCGCCGGTGAAGGCGTTCATGGACAACGGCGCGGACTTCGTCGTGGAGAAGGATCTCGCCTCGCTGGTACGCGGGATGAACGCGCTCACCGACGAGCCGCTGATCGACGAGGCGGAGCTGCGCCGGGAGATCGTCGCGCGTGACCGCGAGATCAACAATCCGTTCACCAAGGACCTCCAGGTGATGGCGGTCCGCGGCGCTCGGAACTACCTGGGCGACAAGCTCATCCGTACGGCAGCGCCGCACCGGATCCTGGACCCCGCGGCGGGACCGCTGATCGCGGTGAAGCTCCACATCCTCACCCGTAAGTCGCTGGGCGGCCTGGAGACGGACCTGTCCTCCCGGGTCCTCGCCGAGCCGGACGGCGGCCCGGACCGGGGCGAGCCCGTGCCCGGTCTGTACGCAGCGGGGGAGGCGGCCGGGTTCGGCGGCGGCGGTGTGCACGGCTACCGCTCCCTGGAGGGCACGTTCCTGGGCGGCTGTATCCACTCCGGGCGGGTCGCCGGAAGGGCGGCGGCACGGGCGGTGGGGTAACGGCCTGCCCTCCTAAGGCCGTTCCCGCAGCCGTTCCACCACCCGGAACCTCTCGGCCACGATCATCGTGTCGTCGTCCACGGTGAACTCCGGGTCCCGCAGCGCCTCCCGCATCTCGTCCCCGTGCCAGAACCGCTCGTGCCCCGCGCGCCACTCGGCGACCGACGTATAGCCCTCGCCCTCGTCCAGCGCGTGCTGGAGGCCGATGTCGCCCAGCCGCTCCACCCGGACCTCGGTCAGCTCGACCACCGCCACCTCGCGGCCGTCCGAGTCGATCAGCGCCGAGCGCTCGCCGACCGGGGGCAGTTCCTCCTGCTCGGCCTCGTACTCGGCGAGGAGTCCGCTGGTCGAGACCTTCTCGCCGCGCAGCACGGCATCGACGAGCCGGTCGCGCAGCGGGCCGGGGAAGGCGAACAGCAGAGGCTTGAGAGGCTCGGGACCGGTCATGGTGCCAGCGTACGCACCCGGGTAAAACATTGCGGCGCAAGGGGAGTTGAGGCGGGTATGGCACCCGTCCGCCCTTGACGTGGGGCCATTACTACCGGTTTGCTGTGCGTGATCAATTGCCCCGGCGCCCTTGAGGAACCCCGCGGATGCCCCCTTTCCTCGGCCGCTCCCGAAGACGGGCCGGCCAGCTCGCCGACCCGGCGCTCGACGACGCCGAACTCGCTGCGGCGAAAACCCAGTTGGCCCAGGGCCGCTGGGGCACCGTCAGTTCACTGCTCACCGCGACCGCCGACGACTGGGACCGCCGCGGCCACCGTCTCGTCGTACTCGGCGAAGGGGCCGGGTCCGCGGCCTGGGCGGAGGACTGGCTGCTGGCCGAGCCGGAGAGCGCGGACGCCGCCGCGCTGCTGGCCTGCGCCACCGTGCTGCGGCTGCTGCGCGGCAAGGGGAACAGGACCGGCCGGGCCGGCCGGGACGAGGAGGACGCGGCCAGAGAGGCGTGCCGTGCCGCCGCCCGGATGGCGCCATCGGACCCCACGCCCTGGCTCGGCCTGCTGATCCTGGCCCGCAGCCGCGGTACCGAGGAGGAGGTCAGCCGCCTCTTCGACGAGGTGCGCTCCCGCCACCCCGAGCACCACCATGCCCACCACCTGATGGCCGCGCGGCTCGCCGAACGGCATCCGGAAGCCGGGCAGGACCCGCTCCACGAGGTGTACGACTTCGCGGCCTGGGCGGCCGAACAGGCGCCCGCCGACTCGCCGCTCGCCGTCCTTCCGGTGGTGGCCCACGCGGAGCGCTACCGGGTGCTCGCCGCCGCGGGCAGTGAACCGGACGATCCCGCGCGCTCCGCGCACTGGACGGGCCGCCGGGCCCGCCAGGTGATGAAGGCCGCCTTCGACTGGTGGCTGGAGTGGGAGCGCGAGGACCATCCGCGCAACCGCGTCGACCTCAACTTCCTGGCCCACGCGAAGTTCTGCGAGGGCCGCCCGGCCGAGGCCGCCGCACTGTTCCACCGCATCGGAGAACACATCACGCCAGCTCCCTGGGCGTACCCCGACCGGGACCCGTACCAGGCGTTCATGGCCGCGCGCGAGGCCGCGCTCGGCTCCGTCTAACTCCTCACCGAAGGGACCGACCCGCCATGCCGCCGGGCAGTTCGAGCACGAGCGAGATCAACGAGATCAGCACGTTCAAGGGGCAGGACCAGGCGCTGCGCGCCGGCCGTCTGGGGACGGCGGGGCTGCTGCTCTCCGTGCTCGCGGCCAGCGCGCCGCTTATGGTCGTCGCGGGTGTCATGCCCACGATCTTCGGCCTGATGGGGATCGTCGGACAGCCGATCCTCTACGTCATCCTGGCGGTCGTCCTGGCGCTATTCAGCGTCGGTTACGCGGAGATGAGCCGGCACGTCCACAACGCCGGGGCCTTCTACGCGTACATCGCCCGCGGCCTCGGCTCCACCGCAGGGGCCGGCGCCTCCTTCGTCGCGCTGGTCGCCTACAGCGCCATGCAGGTGGGCATCTACGGCATCTTCGGCTTCGAGGTGTCCGGCCTCTTCGACACCTATCTGAGCACCGAAGTGGCCTGGTGGATCCCGGCGCTGGTCGCCGTCGCGGTCGTCGGGGTGCTCTCCTGGCTGAAGATCGACCTCAACGCGAAGGTCCTCGGTGTGCTGCTGCTCATCGAGTGCGCCCTCGTGGTGATCTTCGACATCGCCTCGGTCGCGAACCCCGCCAAGGAGGGGCTCTCGCTGCACGCCTTCAACCCCGGCACCCTCACCGGTGCGGGCTTCGGCACTGCGCTCTGCTTCTGTATCGCCGCGTTCGTCGGCTTCGAACAGGCCCCGGTGTACGCCGAGGAGACCAGCAGGCCGCAGGTGGTCGTCCGCCGGGTGATGTTCCTCGCCGTCGGCTTCGTCGCGCTGTTCTTCGCCATCAGCTCCTGGGCGCTGACCGTGGCCGCCGGGCCTTCGGCGATCAGCGCGCAGGCCGGGAAGCTCGGCCCCGGACTGCTCTTCGGCCTCAGCGAGGGCGTCGTCGGCAAGTCCTTCACCGATGTGCTCCATGTCCTCTTCGTCACCGGCATGTTCGCCGCGATGCTCAGCTTCCACAACGTGGTCGCCCGGTACGCCTTCGCGATGGGCCGCGAGGGACTGCTGCCCGCCGCCTTCGGCCGTACCAACAAGTCCAGCGGCGCACCCGGCACCGGCTCACTGCTCCAGACCGTGATCTCCCTCCTGGTCGTCATCGCCTTCGCGGTGACCGACGGCAAGCCGCACGGCGACCCCACCGCGCCCGTCCTGCACCTCTTCACCTGGATGGGCAACATCGGCGCCCTCGGCATCATCCTGCTGATGGCCGCGGCGTCGGTCGCGGTCATCGCCTTCTTCGTGCAGCGCGGGGCGGCCCGTACACAGCTCTGGCGGCTGATCGCGTCGGGGCTCGCCTGTCTCGCCCTGCTCAGCATCGCCTTCATGACGGTCAAGGACTTCGATGTGCTGGTCGGCGCGGGCCCCGGCTCCGTACTGAGCTGGCTGCTGCCCGGCATCATCGGCCTCGCACTCGTCGGCGGTCTGGGCTACGGACTGGTGCTCCGCTCGAACAGGCCGCAGGTGCACGCCAGGATCGGGCTCGGCAACGAGGCATTCCAGCTCGACAAGGCCGCCGAGGCGCGGGCCGGATCCACGGCCGGACTGTGACGGAAGTCTGACGGCCACCCGCGGTCGCTGGCTTCCGGCGCCCGCGGGTGCTCGAATCGCGGGGTGACACCAGAACCCTCCGACCGCGACGGCCCGCCGGTCGGCCGCCGCCTCGTCCTCGGCATGCTCGGCCTCGGCGCGGCCGGGCTCGTCGCCGCGCCCGCCATCCAGCGCGGAACCGACTCGGCGCTCGGCGCGGTGGCGGGCAAGGACCCCACGGGACTGACCGGGCTGCTGCCCGGCGGCGGCGGATTCCGCTACTACTCGGTCACCTCATCGGTGCCCCACAAGGACGCCGGGAGCTACCGGCTCACCGTGGACGGCATGGTCGAGCGGCCCGTCTCGTACACCCTCGGTTCGCTGCGCCGGCTCCCGCAGACCAGGGTGGTGCGCGATGTGCAGTGCGTCACCGGCTGGCGGGTGCCGGAGACCCCCTTCGAAGGGGTCAGGCTCTCCCGGCTGCTCGATGCGGCGGGCGTGCGGCCGGGGGCCGGAGCGGTCCGCTTCACCTGCTTCGACGGCGCGTACAGCGAGAGCCTCACCCTGGACCAGGCGCGCCGTGCGGACGTCCTGGTGGCGCTGCGGATGCGGGACGAGCCGGTGAGCCACGACCACGGCGGGCCGGTCCGGCTCTATGTCGCGCCCATGTACTTCTACAAGTCCGCGAAATGGCTGTCCGGGATCACGGCCACCCGTGATGTGCGGCGTGGTTACTGGGAGGAGCGCGGCTATGACGTCGACGCATGGGTCGGCAGGTCCAACGGACGCGACGACCACCCCACGGTCTGAACCGCGGTCCGGACTGCGCCGCTTCACCCGCCCGGTGCGCTGGGTGCACCGTACGACGTCCGCACTGATGCTGGTCTGCATCGCGTCGGCCGGCTGCCTCTACGTCCCGCAGCTCGCGGAGCTGGTCGGCCGCCGCTATCTGGTGGTCACCGTCCATGAGTGGTCGGGGCTGCTGCTGCCGGTGCCGGTCCTGCTCGGCCTCGTCTCACGTACGCTCCGGGCGGACCTGGGCCGCCTCAACCGCTTCGCACCGTACGACAGGGTCTGGCTCCGGTCGGCGCTGCGCAGGGACGGATCGCCGCGTACGGCGGGCAAGTTCAACGGCGGCCAGAAGATCTACGCGGGGTGGATCGCGGGCGCCGCGCTGGTGATGCTCTGCACCGGGCTGCTGATGTGGTTCACGGGTCTGACCCCGCTGGTCTGGCGGACGAACGCCACCTTCGTGCACGACTGGCTGGCACCGGCCATCGGCATCGTGGTCGCCGGGCACATCGGGATGGCGCTGGGCGATCCGGAGGCGCGGCGGGGGATGCGGACGGGGTGGGTCGGGCGCGGCTGGGCGCGGCGGGAGCATCCGCGGTGGCTCGACGAGCGGTGAGGAGCCGGGCCCCGGCGCCGCCCGGAGCCCGCGCCGCGCGGCCCTCAGTCGCCCCGGTCGCCGGAGCCGCCCCGGTCGCCGGAGCCGCCTCGATCGTCGGTATCGCCGAAGTCGATCAGCACCTTGCAGGACCGTGACCGGTCGGCCGCGAGGGCGAACGCCTCCACCGCCCGCTCCACCGGCACCACCGCGCTGATCAGCGCGTCGAAGGACTCCTCCCGGGCCAGCAGCTCCAGCGCCTCGTCGAACTCCGTGTCGAAGCGGAGCGCGCCGCGCAGCTCGATCTCCCGGCTCACCACCAGATTCCCGGCGAACGGGCTCATCCCCGGCGGCAGCATCCCCAGCTGTACGACGGCCCCGCCCCGCCGCACGGACCGCAGACAGGTGTCCAGGCCGGCCGCCGATCCGGACGCCTCGACCGCCGTGTCCACCTCGTCCGGCAGTCCGGACCCGGCCGGGCCGGGGTCCGCCGGGCCGTCTGCCCGTACGAGCCGCGTCGCACCCGCTGCCGCCGCGAACTCCAGGGCCCTGGGCAGCAGATCGGTGGCCGTGACGGCCGCGGCGCCCGCAGCCCGCAGCGCCGCCACCACCAGGGCGCCGATCGGTCCCGCTCCCGTGACCAGGACATGCCTGCCCGCGACGGGACCGGCCCTGCGCACCGCGTGCAGCGCCACCGCCAGCGGCTCCGCCAGGGCGGCCCTGCGCAGCCCGAGACCCGCGGGCAGCGCCCTCAACTGGCCTGCCGGTACCGCGATCCGCGCCGCGAAGCCGCCCTGCACATGCGGGGTACGGGCCGCGCTGCCGAGATAGCGGGTGTCGCGGCAGACCTGGGCCCGCCCGTCCCGGCACTCAGGACAGACAGCGCACGGCGTCGCCGGATGCACCGCCACCCGCGTGCCGGGCGGCGGCCCCGCCGCCCCTTCGCCGTACGAGACCACGGTGCCCACGACCTCGTGGCCCAGCACCATCGGCTCCCGGAGCCGGAAGTCGCCGACCCCGCCGTGCCGCCAGTAGTGCAGATCCGAGCCGCACACCCCGCCGTACCGCACCGCGACGACGGCCTCGCCGGGCCCGGCGGCCGGCTCGGGCAGCTCCTCGACCCGCAGGTCGTCCGCCCCGTGGATCACACATCCTCGCATCACAGCACGCTCGTCATTCCGCCGTCGACGTACAGGATCTGGCCGCTCACGAAGTCCGCGGCCGGTGAGGCGAGGAAGAGCACTCCGCCGACCAGGTCCTCGGTGCGCCCCCACCGCCCGGCGGGGGTCCGGCCGCGTACCCAGGAATTGAACTCCCCGTTCTCCACCAAGGGGCGGGTCAGCTCGGTCTCGATGTAGCCGGGGCCCAGGCCGTTGACCTGGATGCCGTGCGGCCCCCAGTCGGCGCACATGCCCTTGGTGAGCATCTTCAGGGCTCCCTTGGTGGCCGCGTACGGGGCGATGCCGGGGCGCACCACCTCGCTCTGCAGTGAGCAGATGTTGATGATCTTCCCCCTGCCGCGGGGGACCATCCGCCGGGCGGCCTCGCGGCCCACCAGGAAGGCGCTGGTGAGATTGGTGTCCACGATCCGGTGCCAGTCGGAGTCGGTGAAGTCGAGCAGCGGCGCGCGCAGTTGCATACCGGCGTTGTTGACCAGGATGTCCAGCGGGCCCGCCTGCTCCTCGGCCGCGGCGATCCCGGCGGCGACCGCCGGCCCGTCGGTGACGTCGAAGGCGGCGGTGAGCACCGTGCCCCCGGCGTCCGCGAGCCGGGCTGCCGCGTCCTTCAGCCGGCCCTCGTCCCGGCCGTTGATGACGACGGTGCAGCCCGCCTCCAGCAGCCCTCGGGCCAGGGCGTGGCCGATGCCCCGCCCGGCTCCGGTGACCAGTGCCGTACGGCCGCCGATCTCGAACAGTGGATGTGCCATGAGGTGTGTCCTTCTCCCGTGCGGGCGCGAACAGTTGCCTGCCCCGGTGGCTGCCCTGCCGCCTTCCTGGGCAACCAGCGGGCTCCTAGACAACCAGCGAGAGCAGCAGGATGAAGATCAGCGAGACGACCGAGATGATGGTCTCCATCACCGACCAGGTCTTGATCGTCTGGCCGACGTCCATCCCGAAGTACTCCTTGACCAGCCAGAACCCCGCGTCGTTGACATGGCTGAAGATGAGCGAGCCCGCGCCGACGGCGAGGACGAGCAGCGCCACATGAGCCGTGGACATGTCGGCGGCAAGCGGTGCGACCAGACCGGCTGCGGAGACCGTCGCCACGGTGGCGGAGCCGGTCGCGAGCCGCATCACCACGGCGATCAGCCAGGCCAGCAGCAGCGCGGGGATCGACCAGTCCTTGGAGATGTCCAGCACCATCTGGCCCACACCCGAGTCGATGAGGGTCTGCTTGAACCCACCGCCGGCTCCGACGATCAGCAGCACACTCGCGATCGGGGCGAGGGACTTCTCGACGGTGGCCGACATCCGGCCCTTGGTGAACCCGGCGGCGCGGCCCAGCGTGAACATGGCGACCAGCACCGCGGCCAGCAGGGCGATCAGGGGTGATCCGACGACGTCGAAGGTGCGCTGGACCGTGTCCGCCGGGTCGTCGATCATGATGTCGACGAGCGCCTTGGCCAGCATCAGTACGACGGGCAGCAGCACGGTGGCCACGGTGGCGCCGAAGCCGGGCCGCTTCTCCAGGTCCTCCGAAGGACGCTCGGGCACCATACGGTCGGGCGCCTCGATGTCCACCCAGCGGGCCGCGTACCGGGAGAAGACGGGACCGGCGACGACCACAGTCGGGATGGCCACCAGAACGCCCAGCGCGAGCGTCACGCCCAGGTTGGCGTGCACGGCTGCGATGGCCACCAGCGGCCCGGGGTGCGGCGGGATCAGACCGTGCATGACGGAGAGGCCGGCCAGCGCGGGGATACCGATCCGCATGAGTGAGAAATTGCCGCGCTTGGCGACCAGCAGCACCACCGGGATCAGCAGCACGATGCCGATCTCGAAGAAGAGCGGCAGACCGACGATCGCCGCGATCAGCACCATCGCCCACGGCATACCGCGCCGGCTCGCCTTCGCGAGGATGGTGTCGACGATCTGGTCGGCGCCGCCGGAATCCGCGAGGAGCTTGCCGAGGATGGCACCGAGCGCGATCAGGACACCGACGCTCGCGGTGGTGGAACCGAGGCCGGTGGTGAAACTCGTGATGACCTTGTCGAGCGGGGCGCCCGCGACCGCTCCCAGGACAAGCGATCCGATGGTCAGCGACAGGAACGCGTGGAGCTTGGTCTTCGTGATGAGCAGGACGATGACGGCGATGCCCGCGAGGACGGCGATACCCAGCTGGGCGTGGCCGGCCGACGATATCGGCGCTGCGTCCGCTGCCAGCATCTCGACACTGAGACTGGACACGGTGGATTCCTTCGGTTCGTGAGGCTGTGGCTCGGCGGTGGGGCTGTGGTACGGACAGGAGCGCGGGGGCGCTCGGTGGTGGGGCGTGACGGTGGGGCTCGGCGCTAGCGGTCCATGCCGTGCAGCGCGGCCACGGCCCGCCCGGTGATCTCATCGGGCGTCCCGGAGATGTCGACGGCGGCTCCCGCCTCGTCCCGGCCCAGCGGCTGGAGCGCGGCGAACTGCGAGTCGAGGAGCGCGGTCGGCATGAAGTGCCCCTTGCGCTCCGCCATCCGCTGCTCGATCAGCTCCCGGTCACCGGTCAGATGCAGAAAGACGGCGCCGGGCGCCTCGGCACGCAAGCGGTCACGGTAGGAGCGCTTGAGCGCGGAGCAGCTGACCACCCCGCCCCGCCCGGCGTGCTCGTGCGCCCACCGGCCGATGGCGTCCAGCCAGGGCCACCGGTCGGCGTCCTCAAGAGGCGTTCCGGCCGACATCTTGGCGATGTTCGCGGCCGGGTGGAAGTCGTCCCCCTCGGCGTACGGAACGCCCAGTGCGGCGGAGAGCAGCGGACCGATCGTGGTCTTGCTGGTCCCTGCCACGCCCATCAGGACTACGACTCGGGGGGTGCTCATCGGTGGTGCCTCGCTGTCTTCTTCGACATGACTTCGATGTGACGTCGCTGTGTCTGCGACGGGGGCGGCATGGATCCGTCGCGCTACTGAAACCCATTAGGTACGACTTATTCAAGAGTCTGTGACCTAAAAGTCATACTTAATGGGTCCGGTGGCCGCCCCGTAGGCTGAGTCCATGACCACTCAGGGCCCGGGGCTCCACGCCCATGTGCTGGAGAACCTCGGTCCCTCGATCGCCTCGGGGGAGTACCCGCCGGGCAGCGTGCTGCGTACCGACGAGCTCGCCCAGCGCTTCGACGTCTCCCGTACCGTGATCCGCGAAGCCGTCCGCGTACTGGAATCGATGCACCTGGTCGAGTCGCGGCGACGGGTCGGTGTGACCGTGCGCCCCGCCGACGAATGGAACGTCTACGACCCCCAGGTCATCCGGTGGCGGCTGGCCGGCCCGGACCGCTCCCGCCAGCTCCGCTCGCTGACCGTCCTGCGGTACTCCGTCGAGCCCGTCGCCGCCGGGCTCGCCGCCCGGCACGCCACCGCCGAGCAGTGCGCCGCCCTCACCGAGCAGGCCCTCGGTATGGTCGCCACCTCGCGCGGCCACCAGCTGGCCGGATATCTCGTGCACGACATCGCCTTCCATCGCCTGGTCCTGCGCGGCTCGGGGAACGAGATGTTCGCCCGGCTCGGCGATGTGGTGGCCGAGGTGCTCGCCGGGCGCACCGAGCACCAGATCATGTTCGACGACCCCGATCCGGCCGCCGTCACCCTGCATGTGCAGGTGGCGGAGGCCGTACGGGAAGGGGACGCGGACCGGGCCGAGGAGCTGACCAGAGAGATCGCGGTCGGCGCCCTGAAGGAGCTCGACGTCCTGGCGCCCTGAGGGAAATGTTTCAAACCTTTTGTGACATAGATTTCATTCAGTTCTCCGGCTCGACATGACCCCTTTACGCTGACGCCTTGATCAGCCGCCACCTCCCCCACGTAAGGCGACGCACCACATGAGTGACCGCACCCTCACCGCGGCAGAGCCCTCTCTGCACGTCGATGCCGGTGACGAGGGCTACAGCAAAGATCTGAAGTCCCGCCACATCAACATGATCGCCATCGGCGGGGCCATCGGCACCGGCCTCTTCCTCGGCGCCGGCGGCCGGCTGGCAGGTGCGGGCCCCTCACTCGCGATCGCCTACGCCGTCTGCGGTGCCTTCGCCTTCTTCGTCGTACGGGCCCTGGGCGAACTCGTCCTCTACCGCCCCTCATCCGGCGCCTTCGTCAGCTACGCCCGTGAGTTCATGGGCGAGAAGGGCGCCTACACCGCGGGCTGGCTCTACTTCCTCAACTGGTCGACCACCGCGGTCGCCGACATCACGGCCGCCGCCACCTACGCCCACTTCTGGTCGATGTTCAGCTCGGTCCCGCAGTGGGTCTGCGCACTCGTCGCCCTGGCCCTCGTCCTCACCGCGAACCTGATCTCGGTCAAGTACTTCGGCGAGACGGAGTTCTGGTTCGCGATCATCAAGGTCGCCGCACTGGTCGTCTTCATGTGCATCGGCATCTATCTGGTGGTCACCCAGCACCCGGTCGACGGGCACACCCCCGGGTTCGGCAGCATCGGCGACAGCGGGGGCTTCTTCCCCAAGGGCGTCATGCCGATGCTGCTGGTCATCCAGGGTGTCGTCTTCGCCTACGCCTCCGTCGAGCTGTGCGGGGTCGCCGCGGGCGAGACCGAGAACCCGGGGAAGATCATCCCCAAGGCGATCAACTCGATCATGTGGCGGGTCGGCATCTTCTACGTCGGCTCCGTGGTGCTGCTCGCCCTGCTCCTCCCGTACACCGCGTACTCCGACGGCGAGAGCCCCTTCGTCACGGTCCTCTCCAAGGTCGGCGTCCCCGGCGCGGCCGGTGTGATGAACCTGGTCGTCCTGACCGCGGCGCTCTCCAGCCTCAACTCCGGCCTGTACTCCACCGGACGCATCCTGCGCTCGATGGCGCTCGCCGGGTCCGCCCCGCGCTTCACCGGCCGGATGAACAAGGGCCAGGTGCCCTACGGCGGCATCCTGCTCACGGCGAGCTTCGGGGTGCTGGGCGTCGTGCTCAACTACCTGGTCCCCGGCAAGGCCTTCGAGATCGTCCTCAACTTCGCCTCCATCGGCATCCTCGGCACCTGGGGCATGGTCATGCTCTGCTCGCTGCTCTTCTGGCAGCGGTCCAAGGAGGGCCGGGTCACCCGTCCCGCCTACCGGCTGCCGTGGGCGCCGTACACCCAGATCGTCACCCTCTGCTTCCTGCTCTCCGTCGCGTTCCTGATGTGGTGGGGCGGGGGAGTGGGCCGCACCACCGTCGAATGCCTGCCGCTGATCGCCGCGGCCCTCGTCGGCGGCTGGTTCGTGGTGCGCGGCCGGGTCGCGTCCGTCGCCGCCGAGCGCCAGGACCTGGGAGACTGAGGCCCCATACCGTTCGGTGACACGGAAGGCTGTTGACGGCATGACGCAGCAGGTCCAGGGGGTCGTGGCCCCCGGCAAGAACCAACCCGTACGCGTGGAGACGATCCTCGTCCCCGACCCGGGACCGGGCGAGGCCGTGGTGCGGATCCAGGCCTGTGGGGTCTGCCACACGGACCTCCACTACAAGCAGGGCGGGATCAACGACGACTTCCCGTTCCTGCTCGGCCACGAGGCGGCGGGCACCGTGGAGTCGGTGGGCGCGGGCGTCACCGACGTCGCCCCCGGGGACTTCGTGATCCTCAACTGGCGCGCGGTGTGCGGCCAGTGCCGTGCCTGTCTGCGCGGCCGGCCGCAGTACTGCTTCGACACGCACAACGCCAAGCAGAAGATGACCCTGGCCGGGGGCTCCGGCAAAGGCACGGAGCTGTCCCCGGCGCTGGGCATCGGGGCCTTCGCCGAGAAGACCCTGGTCGCGTCCGGCCAGTGCACCAAGGTCGACCCGGCAGTCTCGCCGGCCGTCGCCGGGCTGCTCGGCTGCGGAGTGATGGCGGGGATCGGCGCCGCCATCAACACCGGCCAGGTCGGCCGGGGCGACTCGGTGGCCGTCATCGGCTGCGGCGGCGGCGGTGACGCCGCCGTCGTCGGGGCCCGGCTCGCCGGGGCCGCGAAGATCATCGCCGTCGACATCGACGACAAGAAGCTCGCGACCGCTCAGCGGATGGGCGCCACCCACACCGTCAACTCGCGCACCTCGGACCCGGTCGAGGCCATCCGGGAACTCACCGGCGGCTTCGGCGCCGACGTGGTCATCGAGGCGGTCGGCCGCCCCGAGACCTACCAGCAGGCCTTCTACGCCCGCGACCTGGCCGGGACCGTCGTCCTGGTCGGCGTCCCGACGCCGGAGATGAAGCTGGAACTCCCGCTCCTCGACGTCTTCGGCCGCGGCGGCGCCCTCAAGTCCTCCTGGTACGGGGACTGCCTGCCCTCCCGCGACTTCCCGATGCTCGTCGACCTGCACCAGCAGGGCCGGATCGACCTCGCCGCCTTCGTCACCGAGACGATCGGCCTCGACGAGGTGGAGAAGGCCTTCGAGCGGATGCACCACGGCGATGTGCTGCGTTCGGTGGTGGAGTTCTGATGGCGGCCCGTATCGACCACCTCGTCACCTCCGGCACCTTCTCGCTCGACGGCGGGACCTGGGACGTCGACAACAACGTGTGGATCGTCGGCGACGACACCGAGGCGATCGTCATCGACGCCGCCCACGACCCCGGCGCCATCGAGGCCGCGCTGGGCGGCCGTACACTGCGCGCCATCGTCTGCACCCACGCGCACAACGACCACATCGACGCGGCCCCCGCACTCGCCGCCGCGACCGGGGCGCCGGTCCTCCTGCACCCCGACGATCTGCCGCTGTGGCGGATGACCCACCCCGACCGCCTCCCGGACGGTGAACTCGCGGACGGGCAGAGCCTGACCGTCGCGGGGACGGCGCTGACCGTGCTGCACACGCCGGGCCACGCGCCGGGCGCGATCTGTCTGTACGCCCCCGGCCTTGCCACGGTCTTCACCGGCGACACGCTCTTCCAGGGCGGCCCCGGTGCCACCGGCCGTTCGTTCTCGGACCATCCGACGATCGTCGCGTCCATCCGGGACCGGCTGCTGACGCTGGACCCGGAGACCGTGGTCCGTACCGGCCACGGCGATACCACCACGATCGGCGCCGAGGCCCCCGGCCTGCCGGAGTGGCTGGCGCAGGACGGCTGACACGGCTGCGGGGTGCCCGGCCGGGGAGCCGGTCAGGCGTCCCTCCCGAGCACCCCGCGGGCTCAGCGGTTCCGGGTTCAGGACTTGCGGGCCACGCCCACCCAGCCCGGAATCGGGTCGTCACCGGGTACCGGCACCCGCTCACCCAGCTCGGGCCGCCACTCGGCGGCCAGCGAGACCCCGGGCTCGAACAGCTCCAGGCCCTCGAAGAACCGGGCCGTCTCCGCCTGCGAGCGGGGCCGCAGGGTCAGACCGCGTGCCCGGTACATCTCGACGGCCTTCGCCGACCCCTCCGGGTCGAACTCCCCTGTGACATGCGAGAGGACGAGACAGCTGCCCGGCGCCAGGGGCTCGACCAGCCGGTCCACCAGCTCGTACGCCTCCTCGTCGGCGACGAAGTGCAGCAGGGCCACCAGCGAGAGCGCGACCGGCCGGCCGAAGTCCAGCAGCTTGCCTGCCGCCTCCAGGATGGTGGCGGGCTCCCGCGCGTCGGCCTGGATGTAGTCGGTCGCGCCCTCGGGCGTCGAGCGCAGCAGCGCCGCCGCGTGCGCCAGCACGATCGGGTCGTTGTCGCAGTAGACGACGCGGGAGTCCGGCGCCGAACGCTGGGCGACCTGGTGCAGGTTGGGTTCGGTCGGTATGCCCGTACCGACGTCCAGGAACTGACGGATGCCGCTCTCCGCCAGACAGCGGGTCGCGCGGTGCATGAACGCCCGGTTGACCCGCGCCATCTCCCTGCCCCGGGGGTCGAGGGCGAGCAGCTGCTCGGCCATCTCCTGGTCGACGGGATAGTTGTCCTTGCCGCCCAGGAACCAGTCGTACATCCGGGCCGGATGCGGCTTGCTGGTGTCGATCTGGACGGGCGCGGGGTCTACTCCGGTCATGGAACGCTCCAGTACGTGGTCGGCAACAGCGAGGACAACGGGCAGCGGCGACAGCCTTGTTCAGTAGAGGAGGAAGTCGGCCTTGCCGGACTTCGCCCCCTGGATGAAAGCGGCTATCTCGCCGGTCGAGTAGATGAGCGCGGGGCCTTCAGGGTCTGCGGACTGGCGTACGGCGACCCTGCCGTCGGCCAGTTTCATGGCCTCGACGCAGTTTCCGCCGTTACCGCCGCTCCACGGCTTGTGCCAGCCCTCGGCGCCGAGGTCCGCGGCAGGCATGCCGTTGTATATGCGATCCATTACAGCTCCTTGCGGAAATCCCTGAGGATCTCCTTCGTGCGTTGTGCAGTTGCGGCCTGAGCCGCCATGCGGTCCATGACTTCGAGGTGGGCGGCCACCTCGGGGCGCGCGTCCAGATAGACGGCGCCGGTCAGGTACTCGCTGTAAACCATGTCGGGGAGTTCGGGCATCGCGAACCGGAAGAGGACGAAGGGGCCGTACGTACCCGGGTGGTGGCCGCTGGAGAACTCCGCGATCTGCAGCGTGACATGCGGCAGATCCGCTGCCCGCAGCAGCCGGTCGATCTGGCCGCGCATGACGTCGCGGCCGCCCGCGTGACGCCGCAGTACCGTCTCGTCCATCACGACCCAGAGGGTCGGCGCGTCCGGCCGCGCCAGCAGCGACTGCCGCTCCATCCGCAGCGCGACATGCCGCTCGATGTCCGCGGGGCTGGTCTCCCCGACGGCGCCGCTCATCATGATCGCGCGCGCGTACTCCTCGGTCTGCAGCACGCCGGGCACGAAGTGCGGCTCGTACTGCCTGATGAGCGAGGCGGCGCCCTCCAGGCTGACGTACATGCTGAACCAGTCGGGCAGGATGCCGTGGAACCGCTGCCACCAGCCCGGCTGGTTGGCCTCCTCGGTGAGTTCCACGAAGGCGTCGTTCTCCGCCTCGCTGATCCCGTACGCCTTCAGCAGTAACTGCACATAGGGGATCTTCAGCGCCACCTCGGCGGTCTCCATCCGGCGGATGGTGGCCTGGGCGACCCTGAGCACTTTGGCAGCCTGTTCGCGACTCAGGCCGGCTCGCTCGCGCAGTTCCTGCAGGCGCTTACCGAGCACGACCTGGCCAACGGTCGGGGCGGACCGCGGCTCACTCAACTGAGACCTCCACTTGGGCAGTTGTGCAGCAGTCTGCCATGCCCGCCCCATCGGTGAAACGTCACTCTGAACTTTTCAAAGTGCCTCTTGCCAAGGTGTCCGTTACGGAGGACAGTAGACGGGTGAACCAGTTCACGCGACTGGCGCATACCCATGGGGGATGGTGCGGCAGTCGCCGTACCCCACCGTGAGGATTTCGGCTGTGGCTCCAGGTACCGCGCTCATCCCCCAGCTCATCGACCAGTGCCCCGGAAGCGACGTACGGCGGTACGCATTCGAATTACCTGCACGCACCGATTCCGTGGCCCGCGCCCGCCGCCTGACCCGGAACCGGCTCGCCTGCTGGGACTTCTCGGAGGACGCCAGCGACACCGCGCTGCTGATCGTCTCGGAACTGGTCACCAACGCGGTCGTGCACACGGCGGGCGACCACATCGCCTGCGAGCTGCGGGACGACAGGGGACAGTTGCGTATCGCGATACAGGACCAGGGGCACGCCGCCGCGGGACCGCAGCTCTGCCGTTCGCCGCAGGGCGAGCACGGCCGCGGACTGCTGCTCGTCGACGCCGTCAGCAGCGCCTGGGGCGTCCGCGACGCGGCACACGGGCCGGGGCGGCTGGTCTGGGCGGAGCTGGAGTGCCACGCGGGGCGGCCGTGCTGAGGAATGCGCTGGCGCGCGTCCCTACCCTCTCGACACCCCTCGGCTGCGACGCGGTGGGCGTACCCGAACACCACGGGTTCCGGCTCCTCGCCAGGCTGCCCAAGCCCGGCTGTGTCTTCGCGGACGACGACTGGTGGTGGTGGATCGTCCCCTCCGGCTCCGACCATGAACTCGCCTGGCCGGAGCGGGTGCGCTACGCGCCCGGCGCCTATGTCCCGGCGGCCCGTCCCCGGCTGCTCCACTGGCCGCAGGACTCCCTGCCCTACACCCCGCCGATCCCGCTGTACCTCATGGTGTGCCAGCTCATGGGCGAAGTGCCGGAGTGGGCCTGAGCCCCCCGGTCCGGGGCTCCGGAGCCGGCGGGCTCGCCGTGCTCCGGAGCGGGCCGGCTACGGCCGCAGCGTGACCGTCCGCCCCGGCCGCAGCCGTACGGTCCGCCGCCACCCGCCGGCCCGCACCTCGGTCACCGTGCTGACCGAGGAGCGCAGCACCGCGCGGGTCACCTTCCCGGCGCGCCACTCCAGATCGACGGTGACACCGCCGCGCGCACCGACGCCGGTGATCCGGCCGGCCGCGGCCCAGGCGTCCGGCAGTGCGGGAAGCAGCTCGATCACCCCGGGCCTGGAGTAGAGCAGCATCTCGATCATCGCGGTCGGGGTGCCGAAGTTGGCGTCGATCTGCAGGGTGGCACGCGACCCCAGGTCGTACATGTCGAAGAGGTTCTGCGAGGTGCCGTTGGTGGCACCGGTGGACGGCGCCATGACCGTACGGACCAACCGGTACGCCCGGTCGGCGTCCTTGAGCCGTGCCCAGCTCGCCGCGCGCCAGGCGCAGCCCCAGCCGAAGCTCGACATACCGCGTGCCGTGAGCAGATTGCGGGCCCCGGTGACCAGTTCGGCCGGGCTCTCCCCGGGGGTGATCCGGTCGCCCGGGAAGAGACCGATCAGCGGTGACAGATGCCGGTGCGTGGTCTCGCCCAGATTCTCCGGGGTCATCCACTCCTCCAGCCAGCCGGTCTGCGGGCTGACCCTCGGCAGGTAGAGGCGGGACTGGAGCCCGGCCACGGTCTTCGCGTACCCGGCGTCCCTGGAGAGCAGTGCGGCCGCCGTGCGGTACGAGGCGAAGAGGTCCCGGACGAGTTCCTGGGCGTAGGTGATGCCCTTGGCGTCGGTCGGTCCCTGCTCCGGTGACCAGTCGCTGTCGTCGATCAGGACCTGCCGGGACACGCCGGTGTCCGGGTCGGTGACGGAGGTGCTGACCAGCCGGGCCTCCCAGAACTCGCAGGCGCCCTTGAGTAGCGGGTAGATCTTCTTCAGCTCGGTGCGGTCCTGGGTGTACTCGTAGTGCTGCCAGAGCGAGTTGCAGAGCCAGGCGTTCCCCGCCGGATGCCACCACCAGCCCATTCCGCCGTGGACGTTGGTGGAGATGGCGGTGGTCCAGCCAGCGACCTTCCCGCTGGAGTTGCGGAAACCGTTGCGCGGATCGTTGAACCTTCTGGCGGTCGTACGCGTCCAGGACGGCACCTGGGCCAGGCAGTAGTCCAGGAAGGGCCCGAAGCAGTCCGAGAGACCGGCGCGGTCGGCCAGCCAGTAGTTCATCTGGACGTTGATGTCCGTGTGGTAGTCGCCCATCCAGTCGGGGTCGGTCCGGTCGATCCACAGCCCCTGGAGGTTGAGCGGCACACTGTCGCGCGAACCGCTGATCATCAGATAGCGGCCGAACTGGAGGTAGGCGGCTTCCAGTTCGGGGTCCGGCGGCGCGCCGTCGGCGCCGAGCGCGGTGAGGCGGGCCCAGGTGTCGAGCGAGCGCTGCGTCTCGGTCGACCTGCCGAGCTCGACCGTCATCCGGCTGTACAGCGGCTGGTAGTCGGCGAGATGGGCGCCGAGCAGCGCGGCGCCGCCCGCCCGCGCCGCCGCGCGCAGCCGGCCGGCCGCGATGGCGTGCGGGTCCGCGCCAGGGTTCCGGTAGCCGGTCGCGGGGTCCGGCGCGTAGTTCGTACCGCCGGCTATGACGACCAGCACTTCGGAGCATCCGTCGAAGACGATGGCGTCGCCCTTGACGGCCACGGCGCCGCCGCTGCTGGTGACGCCGGCCGCCGCCGCGTACGTCAGCCCGTTGGGGAAGGCGCCGGCGAACGACACGGTACGGCCGGCACCGTCCGCCGCGGTGCTCTCGCCGTGCCATCCGCCGAGGGAGAGCGAGCCGGTGCAGTGGCCCCCGCCGCTCTGGGTGAGGCGGACGACGACGACTTCGTCGGGGTGGCTGGCGTAGACCTCGCGCCGGTAGGTGACTCTGCCGAGCCGGTAGGTGACCGTACTGAGCCCGTTGCTGAGGTCGAGGGTGCGGCGGTAGCCGGTGACGGCGGACGGCTCATGGCCCGGAAGGTCGACGGACACCTTGGCCAGCAGGGTGAAGCTGCCGAAGTCGTCCACTCCGTAAGGGAACTGACCGTCGCTCTGGAGGCTGTCGTTGAGGCCGCCGGTCCACAGGGTGGCATCGGTGAGATAGAGGACGTCGTGCGCGGGACCACCGGTCAGCAGCGCGCCCGTCCGGCCGTTCCCGATGGGCAGCCCCTGCTGGATGATCAGGTCCTCGTCCGCCGGAGCGGGGTAACGCAGCACGGTGGCAGCCGACTCGGGAACGAGCCGCGCACCGCGCCCGCCCCGCCGCGGCCCGGCGGCAGCAGCGGTGAACGGCCGGAACCCACCGAGCGCGATCCCCGCGGCGAGGGTTCCGCCCGCGGCCCCCAGAACGCTTCGACGCGACGGTGCGGGGTGTTCCGGGGAATGGGTCATCTACCGGTCCCTTCGACGTGATGTGCCCTGACGGCACCTCGGGAAGCGACGGAAACATACGATGTCTGAGGGGGCGTGTCAACGTTCTGGGCGGTTTTCACGGGTGGTTGGGGGGTGGCGGAGCGGTGGCCATCCGATGTATTCGCAGTGGGCGTACGTGAGCGCTCTGACGTGTACGAAACGGCCGATACGAGCACAGAAGCCAACCGCCTCCTGAGCGCGCGGGCTCGGCCCGTCATTCCTGGCCTCACCTGGGGAGGCTCCGGGCCGTCGGTCACGTGGTCGGTCACGCCACTGCCGGGAAATGCAGAAGACCCCACGCGAAGTGGGGTCTCAGCTGGTGTCCGAGGGGGACTTGAACTCTCCACTCGGGCGCCAGCCCACAACTGCCCTGAACTGGGGAAATGCCCGTCGAGTGGCGATATTTCGGCGGGCGCTTCTCCGGTTCTTTCCTGCTGTTTCCTGTGGGCTTCCGGGCGCTGTTGGTCATGCGTTGGTCATGTGACCATCCCGCCTCGCCTGCTTGATCAGGCTTTCTGGATCGCCTCGAAGATGTCGGCGTCGGTCTCTTGCTGCCAGGTCGGGAGATCGGGCCAGTCAGCGACGTAACCCGGCTTGGGGTCCTCAAAGTGCTTGAACATCTGCGCTGTCCAGCACGTCGCCACGAACCGGCTCTTCTGCTCACGGGACAGCCGCGACGCGTGCCCGTCGCTGACCTCGATGAACTGGCGCACCTGGTCGAAGACGGACCCGGCGGCCTCGCGCTCCCACTGCGGCGTGTCCTCCCACGGGGTCACATAGCCCGGCCTGGGCTCCCCCGGGAAGTGCTGTCGCACCCCGGAGACCCACGCTTCCCTGAACAGTCGTGCACCTTCGACCTGCGGCATGGCAACCCCTCTCGTCATGACGTGCCCAGTGCGGCGATCTCCGCCCCGAGGTCCGCTACCCGCTGGTCCCGACGCAGGGGGCCGACCTCGCCGCACAGGGCTTGGAGTCTACGGGCGACGTAACCGGAGGAGGAGGCGCGGGCCAGCCGCAAGGCTTCCTGGCCGTACTCGATGACCTGCTCGGCGTCCCGGCGCTTGGCACCGATGACGGCCAGGTCCGCCAACGCCGTGCCCCTACGCCGGAAGGACTGGCCAGAGGAAAGGGCCCCTTGCGCGAGAGCTGCCTCCAACGCTTCCTCCGCCAGGTCGAGACGGCCAAGCTGGACGTAGCGGGCTCCCTTCTCCTCGGCGAGCCTGGACCCCTCGAACCGTAGCCAGCCTCCGTTGACGCTTCCGACGGGTAGAGCGGTGACTTCCTCGGCCCGGTCCATGGCCCTTTCGCAGGAGACCAGGTCACCGAGTCCGGCGTATGCCTCGGCCTGTACGGAGGCGACCCAGTAGCGGGTGGACAACGCGCTGTCGCCCCGCTCGGCCAAGGTGTGCGCGGCGTCGAGGATCTGTGCTGCCTGGCGGTAGCGGCGCTCCGACATGTCCACGTAGGCGTGACGCACCAGAGCGCACGCCCACAGGTCGTGGGCCCCGGCATCCTTGCTGACCGAGGCGGCAAGGACGTACGAGGCTGCCGCGCCGGAGTACCTGTTGGCGTCGAAGGCCACCTCTCCGGCGAGTTGGAAGAGATCGGCTGCGGCGTTCAACAGTGGGCGGGAGTTGCCCCGGGTGTCACCGGCAAGGGCGTCGTTGAGGGTGGTGAGCTGGTCCCGGACCAGGGGGTAGACAGCTCCCTTGGAGCGGGCCAGTTGGTAGACCTGCCATAGGTGGGTGTTCATCCGGGCGAAGTCCTCGGGTGCGCCCCGGCGCACGCCGTCTTTGAGGGCTTCCGCGTCATCGATCGGCAGGGCGGTCAGCGCCCCGCTGACGGTGAGGATGCGGAGGAATTCGCGGCGGATCATCTCGTCAGGTTCTCCCGCGTTCGGGTCTTTACCGGGTGCTCGACTCGCGTCTTCCGGGCTGGATCTCTGCGCCTCCGCCAGAAGGGCATCCAGTTCATCCCGGCCGAGTTCGAGAGCATTGGCCAAGCCCGGTCGTTGGGTCGGCTGAGGGGCGCTTTTTCCGCTCTCCCAGCGCCCGATGGTCGTGCGGTCCACCCCGAGTAACCCAGCCAGTTGTTCCTGACTGTAGCCCAGGGATCTGCGCCGTTCCGCCATGCCCATGGCTGCCCCCCTTCCTGTCCCGCGCGGCCCTGGGATGAACGGCTCTCCGGCGCTTTTCTTGGAGCTGTCGCAGAGCAGCACAGGAGCGGACGGAGAGAGGCCGCACACATGGCAGCGAAGGGCCACACGGACAACGCACGTCACGAGGCAGGGGCGGCCGGCGGTCGCTATCGCCGGGAACGGCACGACCCGTCGGGAGCCGTGCTGGCCGGAACCTGGGCGCTGGGCAACCTCCTGACCTTGTTCCTGCTTGGCGCCCTTGCCAGCCAGCACGTGGGGCCGGAGGTCCACCCGCCGCACCTGGCCGACTGGTCCGCGCCGGACCAGGAAGTGACCGACTGACGCACTGCGCACGGATCACCTGACGATCCGAACCAAGCCCCTCCCGTGGCCACGTCGCTTCCGGGAGGTAGCACCACCGTGGTGGGGAAGCCACCCCGCCACGCTCGGCAGGTAACGAACGGAGATGAGAACCATGGAGGACCGTTCCCAGCTCGAACCCGAGCCCACGGAGGAGGTCGTGTCCTTGGAGGACGCGGCGCTTCTGACGAAGGGTGGCAGTAGCTCCAGCGTCGAGAACAAGCGCTCGCCCTACGGGGCGTGACGCCCGGCGGCGGCATCCCTGCCCGGGGTGCCGCCGCACCTTCTTCCACTTCCGAGAGGAGGTGACGGCATGCGTTGGTTCGGCGGGGCGATCGCCTCCCACGCACCGGCCCCGAGACCGGCGACCGCTGATTTCCTGTGGCACGGGCCGGAAGCCTGGACCGTAGGCACTCCGGTGCGCCAGGCGAGGGGCGGAGACGGCCGACGACTGGCCGTGTTCGGACCGTGTGGAGCGACAGACGCGCAGCTCGTGAGGCTGGTGCGCTCATCGGACTTGCGAGAGTTCGACGCGGCGGCCTCGGCGTGGTCCGGCTCGTACGCCCTGCTTCTCGACGACGGGGCCGGATCGATCAGCCTGTGGGCCGACCCGGCAGGGTCCTGCCCGCTGTACGTGGCAGAGGTCGACGGCGCGCTGGTCTGGGCGTCCAGTTCCTTGGCGCTGGCCTCCCTGCTGGGGAGTCGGCCGGACACGGTTTGGCTTGCGGCCCACCTGGCACACCCCACAGCTTGGGCGGCAGGGCGCTCGGCCTGGACAGGGGTGAAGCAGGTACCTCCCGGGCACCGCTGGACGGCCCCACGCGATGGGTCGTCTTTCTCTGTCCCGTACTGGCAGCCGGTTCCCTCTACCTGGCCGGAGGCCGTGGACAGGTTGCGACTCGACCTGTCGGACGGCGTGCTGATCCGGGTCACCGGGCGCGCCGCGTCCTCCGACTTGTCCGGCGGCCTGGACTCCAGCGCCCTCGCGGCATACGCGGCACAGTGCGGGCCCGTCCTGGGCGTGACTTTCCACCCCAAGGGCCGGGAGTCCGGCGGGGACGTGAACCACGCGCGCAACGTGGCCAATGCGTTCTCCTCCATCCGGCACCGGTTCATGGCGCTGGGGCGTGAACACCTGCCGTTCACCGACCTGGAAGCCCTGCCCCTCACCGACGAACCGGCACCGTCCGCCGTGACCATCGCACAACTCTGCCACCAGTTCGCCCTACTGGCGGAGGAGGGCGTCTCCGTGCATCTGACCGGGGACGGCGGCGACACCTTGTTCATGCCGCCCCCCGTCCACCTGGCCGACCTCGCCCGATCGGGCCGTCTTCTCCGCCTGGCGCGTGACGCCCAGGCATGGGGACGCCTCTACCGTTCAAGCCCCTGGCCTGTCGTGGCTGCCGCCTGGAAGGCGCCCAGTCGGCTGGCAGGCGAGGCGCTGCCGAAGTCCTGGCTCACCCACCAGGCGACCGTCGTGGCCGAGTCCGTCATCTCGCCCGAGACGGACGTTGACAGCCTCAGCTATACCGACCGCCACCTACTCAGGGAAGCGCGCTACGTCGGCCGTACAGCCGCGTCGGAGAACCAGCTTGCCGCCACGTACGGCATCGAGATGCACAACCCGTACACGGATGCCCGTGTCCTAGAAGCCGTGTTGTCGGTGCCCGCCTCGGAGCGCTGGTCGGCCCGTCGATACAAGCCGCTGCTCACCGATGCGGTCACCGGCCTGCTTCCGGACAGGGTCGTTCGGCGTGGCTCCAAGGGGCTGTTCGCGGTGGACCACCACCACGGACTACGGGCCAACCAGGCGGCCGTCCTGGAACTGGCGGACGGGCACCTGGCGGACCTCTGCCTGGTGCGCCCGGCGGTCCTGCGTTCGCTTCTCCGGCGTGCCGTCCTCGGGGTGGAGATCCCCTGGGGGCTCCTCGAACCGCTCTTCGGCGCCGAGCTGTGGCTACGGGCCCACGAGACCACGACCGAACGAGTCCGCTGGGAGCGCAAGCCGTGAACATCCCCGTCGCCAGCCGCCACACCCGTACAGCGTTGACCGGCCCGGTGGGCGTGGTCGTCAACTACCGCACCGGATCGACTGTAGTCCTTACCGGCGAACCCCTGTCACACTGGCTCGACTCCTTGAAGGACGGCGACGCACCGCCTCCCGTCACGGTCCGTCCCTCCGAGTCCTCATGGGGCACCAGTGAGGCGTCCGCCCACCTGGACGCTGTGGACCTGGCACCGTGGTCGTGGCGCATGGCGGCAACCGTTGCCCTCGCGTTCACCCTCACGACGCGCCACCTGGGACGCAGGCGTACCCGCTTCGGTCGCCTGGTCCGCCTGGCGGAGATGGGCCGTACCCTGCCACCCCCGAGCCGCGCGCATGCGAGCCTGGCGGTCCGTTCAGTCCGCTGGGCGGCCCGCTTCTTTCCCGCCCGCGTCGCGTGCCTAGAGGAGTCTGCGACCGCTGCACTCCTGCTCGCGGCAGGCGGACGGGGCGGAGCCTGGCGGCACGGCATGGCCACCGATCCGATCCGGATGCATGCCTGGATCTGCGACGTTCACGGTCAGCCCGTCGAGGAACCGGACCAGACTGGGGACTACTCGCCCATCAACGGGCCGGAGCCAACGTCGAAGGGGTGCCCATGACCGAGCCTCACATCCTGATCCCGGGCAAGCGCGTCAGCCTGGCCATGCCGGACCGTGACCACCTGCCCGACTACCACCGGTGGGAGAACGACCCCGGCACCATCCTGGGCTTCGGCACTCAGGTCCCGCAGTCCTGGGAGGTCCGTGCCGGCGGCTGGGAGGCGACCGGGCGCAACCGCGACTTCCCTCAGTTCGAGGTCATCACGACCGACGACCGGACCCCGGTCGGCCTCACGTCTCTCCAGATCGACCCGGCGGTACGGACCGCCGAGTACGTCATCCTGCTCGCGCCCGAAGCACGGGGGAAGGGACTGGCCATGGAGGCCACGGCCCTGACACTGCGGTGGGCGTTCGAGTACGCCGCACTGCGGATGGTCTGGCTCAAGGTACTGGAGCCCAACGCGACCGGGATCACGGCGTACGAGAAGGCCGGGTTCAAACCGGCTGGCCGCCTACGTCAGTCGGGTTACTGGCGTGGCCGTCCCTGTGACGAACTCCTGATGGACGCCCTTGCCGAAGAGGCTCCTCCTGCCCCGGCGTCGGGGAGCTGAGAAGCTTCGCGGCCCTACACCCCCCGGGCAGAGGAGGGCTCGGAAGCACTCCTCAACGCCCTGTGCGCCTATCTCAGGCGCTCTCACCGAAATGCCGGTAGAGGGTGGCTCGGGAGATCCCCAGCGCCTTGGCGATGGCGGTGACGCTCTCTCCCTTGGCGTGCCGGGCACGGGCCACGGCTAGCTTGTCGTCGTCCACGACGGTGGGGCGTCCCCCGTGGTTGCCCTTGCGGGCCGCAGCGTCCAAGCCTTCCAAGGTCTTCTCCCGGATGCCCTCCCGCTCGACCTCTGCACTGACGGCGAGAACGGCGAAGACGATGGCTCCCGCCCCGTTCGGGTCGTACACCCCCGTGAGGGGACCGGAGAGGAGTTCAAGTTGGATGCCGTCCGCCTGGAGGGTGGCGGACAGGGACATCAACTCCGCCGCGTTGCGGGCAAGCCGCTTCATCTCGACCACGGTCAGGATGACGGCTTGCCCGGGGGCGGCCTGCCTGATCTCCCGCGCCAGAGTGAGGGCCTTCTCCAGCTCCGGCCGCTCCTTCACACGGGTACTGATCTTCTCGGAGAACACGCGGGTGTACTGCGCCCCGGCAAGGGCGTCCAACTGGGACTGAAGTTCCTGCCCGACCGTGGAGCACCGGGCGTAGCCGAGCCGGATCGCTGCGCCCGGCTTCCCTTCGGGTGCTTGTGCCACGGGTGCGCCCTGTGCCCATGCCTTGCCGGGGTTGCGGTCGGCCGGGGTCTTCACGGTGAGTTCCGCCTTCAAGGCGGGCACGAGGGCGAAGCGCCCCGTGTGGTAGTTGGCTGCGACCTTGCCCGCGCCGGTACGGCAGGGGCTTCCTGCCTGGTTTTCCTGATGTCGGCCTCTGCGGGGCCGCACTGTCGAAGTGGCTTCGCTCTGTGGCGGCGGAGCCGCCCCCTCCCTGGTGACTCTTCCGCCGCTGCGACTTACGCAGGCGGGGCGCTGCCGCGCCCCGGTTTGCCCTTGTATCGCCCCATCGGATTCGCTGCTGGAGGGCCACAGGAGATCCGCATCGAACCGGCCGGCGATGCCGACCCTCAGGAGATCGCTCGCGGGATCTCCTCCACCGTCCTGCGCCAGATCGTCACGGCAACCCCCGGAGAGTTGGCGCGACAGGCGAGCGAAGAACCCGCGCCGGATGACCTGTCCGCCACCCTGCGCCAGATGCCAAAGGGACTCTCGGACGAGTACCTGGCGTTCCTCTCCGCCGTCTACGTCCGCGTGGTGGAGGTCGGGCAACGTGCCCCGATCCAGGACCTTGAACAAGTCACCGGAACCAAACAGGCCACCCTCAAAGGCCATCTCCGAGCCGCACGCCAGCGCGGGTTTCGGACCAAGGTCGAGGGCAAGGCCGGGGGCCAGATCACGGACAAGGCTCACGACGTTCTCAAGAGGATTCAGCCCGGCGGCGTGACCGCCGAGGACGCCCGATAGCAACCGCGATCCATAGCGGGGAAGTAGCCGAGTGGCCAAGCGCGGCAACGGGCCCGGCGAGACTCCGGTGGAGATCCCGCGTACAGGCAGAGCGAACACCTGGGGTGTACGTACGCCCCTGCACTTCAACAAGGCGACAGGGAAGCAGGAGCGCTACTGGATAGGCCGGGAGTACAAGAACAAGACGGCGGCGGAGAGGGCACTCCGGGTCTGGATCACCGACTACGAGGCGGGCAAGGTCGCCGCCCGCTCGGACATGAAACTCGGTGACTGGCTGGACAAGTGGCTGAGCAACCACAGGAAGGAGGGAACGACCACGGCCGGTTACGAGACGAAAGTCCGTCTGCACATCAAGCCGCACATCGGCGGCGTGAAGCTGTGCGAGGTCACCGACGACACCCTTGACGACCTGTACCGGCTGCTGGAAACGAGCCCGTGCCCGACCAACAAGGGCAAGCCGCTCGGGGCCAAGTCGGTGCGCCACGTGCACAACATCTTGTCCGGCGCGTTGGGGGCGGCGGTGCCCAAGCTGATACCCGTCAACCCCGCCGCGACCGCGCACCCTCCCACCGCCCGGCAGATCCGGGCGCAGGAGTCGAGGTATCCGACCCTGGACGACGGTCAGACGACCCGGTTCCTGGGGACGGTGTGGGAGCCGTGTGGCAACCGGGCCTGCGACGGGGGCCTGACCCACCACTGTCTGCGGGACGCCCCGCTGTGGACCGTGTACGCCGCTACCGGTGTGCGCCGCAGTGAGGCGCTCGGCATGAAGTGGTCCCTCATCAACTGGGATGCGGGGTCCATCGAACTCGGTTGGGTCGTGGTCGAGGAAGGCAACACCTACCGGCTGCGCAAGCTCACCAAGGACGGCGACGACAACGCCGTCATCTACGTGGACCAGTCCGTGATGAACGTCCTGAAGTGGCGAAGGGAACGCCAGAACGCGGAGCGGGCTCGGCTCGGCTCCGCGTGGGTGGACAGTGACCTCGTCTTCGCCCGCGACGGCTTCAAGCTGTACCGGGGGTGAGGCGGGCGGACCCCAGGACCCCGAGAAGGTGTCGGCACCCTGCGCACCCGGCTCCACCTGCCCGAGGACTTCCGCATCCACGACTGGCGGCACAGCAAGGTCACGAACGACCTGGAGGCCAGGGAGAACCCCGAAGAGGTCTCCGCCAACGTCGGGCACCACTTGCCGGGCTACACGATGCCCCCACTACGGGCACTCACGTAAGAACGGAGCACGGGAAGCTAGCCGCTTCCGGAGCGGACAGGCTCGGCCTGTCATCCCTGGTCTGACCAGGAGATTCGCTCGGCTGTTGGTCACGTGGTTGGTCACGCCACAGCCCAGTAACGCAGAAAACCCCACGCGAAGTGGGGTCTCAGCTGGTGTCCGAGGGGGGACTTGAACCCCCACGCCCGATAAAGGGCACTAGCACCTCAAGCTAGCGCGTCTGCCATTCCGCCACCCGGACAAGGTGTCTGTCTCGCGGCCCTGGGCCGTTCCGACGTGGAAAACCATAGCAAACATCGGGGAGTGCTCGATCACGCGCCGGGGTCTGTGAACCGTGTATGACGACCGGTCCCCGCGCTTGGGTCCCGGGGGTGGCGGGGGCGAGTATGGGACAGGGGACCACCAGCAGCGACAGCGGGAGGAACAGCGTGAGCGAGTCCAGCAGGACAGGCACGGAACGGGCCGTCTCGGGCGAGGACGAGGTCGTGGACCTCTGTCGTGACCTGATCCGGATCGACACCAGCAACTACGGCGACCACTCGGGTCCCGGCGAGCGGGCCGCCGCGGAGTACGTGGCCGAGAAGCTCGCCGAGGTCGGTCTCGAACCGCAGATCTTCGAGTCCCACCCGGGGCGCGCGTCCACGGTGGCCCGGATCGAGGGTGAGGACCGGTCGAGGCCCGCGCTCCTCATCCACGGCCACACCGACGTCGTCCCGGCGAACGCCGACGACTGGACGCACCACCCCTTCGCCGGGGAGATCGTGGACGACTGCGTGTGGGGCCGCGGCGCGGTCGACATGAAGGACATGGACGCGATGACCCTCGCGGTCGTACGGGACCGGCTGCGCAGCGGCCGCAAGCCCCCGCGGGACATCGTGCTCGCCTTCCTCGCGGACGAGGAGGCGGGCGGCACCTACGGTGCGCGCCACCTCGTGGACAACCACCCGGACCTCTTCGAGGGCGTCACGGAGGCGATCGGCGAGGTCGGCGGCTTCTCGTTCACCGTCAACGAGAACCTGCGGCTGTATCTCGTGGAGACCGCGCAGAAGGGCATGCACTGGATGCGCCTCACGGTGGACGGCACCGCAGGCCACGGCTCCATGACCAACACCGACAACGCCATCACCGAGCTCTGCGAGGCGGTGGGACGCCTCGGGCGGCACCAGTGGCCGGTGCGGGTCACCAAGACCGTGCGCTCGTTCCTGGACGAGCTGTCCGACGCGCTGGGCACCCCGCTGGACCCCGAGGACATGGAGGCGACCCTCGCCAAGCTCGGCGGCATCGCGAAGATGGTGGGCGCGACGCTGCGCAACTCGGCCGCGCCCACCATGCTCGGCGCCGGCTACAAGGTGAACGTCATCCCGGGACAGGCGACGGCCCATGTCGACGGCCGCTTCCTGCCGGGCTACGAGGAGGAGTTCCTGACCGACCTCGACAAGCTCCTCGGCCCCCGGGTCAGGCGCGAGGACGTGCACGGCGACAAGGCGCTGGAGACCGGTTTCGACGGCGATCTGGTCGACGCCATGCAGGTGGCGCTGAAGGCCGAGGACCCCATCGCGCGGGCCGTGCCGTACATGCTCTCGGGCGGTACGGACGCCAAGTCCTTCGACGACCTCGGGATCCGCTGCTTCGGATTCGCCCCGCTGAAGCTCCCGCCCGAGCTCGACTTCGCCGGGATGTTCCACGGGGTGGACGAGCGGGTGCCGGTCGACGGTCTGAAGTTCGGAGTACGGGTGCTCGACCGCTTCCTGGACAAGTGCTGACCGGAGAAGTGCCAGGCATGTGCCAGCAGCCAAGTGCCAGCTGCCATGTGCCGACCGGATACGTACTGAAACGACATTCCAACTAATCGGCTGTACGTGCGTATGCGACCGGAAAGAGTGAATGGGGCGATGGGTTCGTAGCTCTGCCGGGTTCTCCTCGTTACAGGTGGTGCGGTCCGCGGTCTGGACCGTATTTGCCGACTAGGAGGAACTAATGATCAAGAAGGTCGTCGCCGCTGCGGCAGTCACCGGTGGTCTCGTGCTCGCGGGTGCGGGCATGGCCGTCGCCGACTCGGGTGCGCAGGGTGCCGCTGTGCACTCTCCCGGTGTGATCTCGGGCAACGTTGTGCAGGTGCCCGTTCACGTCCCCGTGAACGTGTGCGGCAACACGGTCTCCGTGATCGGGCTGCTCAACCCCGCCTTCGGCAACACCTGCGCCAACGTCTGACGTTGTGCCTCCGACCCGCGAGGGTCGGAGCCCCGCCGGGCCCCGCGCGCGCCCCCGACCCGACCGG
>NZ_JBHYWP010000033.1:65966-68088 GCF_042751845.1 Streptomyces sp. NPDC059398
AACCCGGCCCCCACGTTTGTTGGTGGGCCCCCCCCCGGGGGGGGGGCGCCGCCCCGCCGGCCCCGGCGCGCGCGCCATGCGCTCCGGGGCCGGAGAGGCATTCGGCCCAAGGGCAACGACGTCCGCGGGCATTTCCGGAAGGTCAGAAGGCAGGAAACGAACCTATGCGACAGGTCACGAAGAAAGGCCTGATCACCGTTGCGGCCGCGGGTGGAGTGCTCGCCCTGAGCGGTGGCTACGCGTACGCCGATGCGTCGGCTGACGGAACCGCAGCGAATTCACCCGGGGTGCTCTCCGGCAATTCGGTCCAGGCGCCGGTGCACGTGCCGGTGAACGTCTGCGGCAACACCGTCGATGTGGTCGGGCTGCTCAACCCCGCGTTCGGCAACGGGTGCGGGAACGCGTCGTCCGGCAACTCCGGCCCCGGTGCGTCCCACTCCGGGAGCCCGCACCAGGGCAGCGGCCAGCACCGCACGCCCGGCAGCGGCAGTCACGACAGCGGTACCCACGGCACCGGCGGCAGCCACAGCGGTGGCGGAGCGACGGCGGAGGGCCACACGAGTGGTTCGCCCGGCGTGCTCTCCGGCAACAGCGTGCAGCTTCCGGTGGACGTCCCGGTGAACGCCTGCGGCAACAGCGTCGACGTCGTCGGCCTGCTCAACCCGGTCTTCGGCAACCACTGTGCCAACGACGAGAGCGTCCCGCCGCCGGTCCACGTCCCGCACCACCCGGTCCACCCCGGTCAGCCGGGCCACCCGGAGAAGCCGGTGACGCCGCGCGGTCACAAGCCGAGCACCCCCAAGCCGCACGCTCCGGTCACGCAGACGGTCTCGGCGCCCCCGAGCACCGAGCAGCTCGCGCACACCGGTTCGTCCGCACCGCTCGGGCTGATCATCCCGGCGAGCGCCGGAATGGTGCTCGGGGGAATCATCCTGTACAGGCGGTCACGGGCAGCCGCGTAACGGCCTGCTGAGTTCCGCACGTACGCATGGAAAGGGAGCGGGTCCCGCAGTCGCGGGGCCCGCTCCCTCTTCACCATGTGGCGCGCATCTGGCGAATGATGCGCCGGCGCAGCCGCACTCTGCGGCTGCCGTCCCGGTGCAGTGTCAGTCGGTCCAACTCCCAGTGTCCGTACTCGGCATGGTCCGTGAGCAGGCGTGTCGCATCCTTGCGGGAGACCCCGCGCGGTACGTACACGTCGACAAATTCGTATTCCGGCATCGCATCTATTGTGCGGGCAGAGGCCCGGTACGGATAGCGTCTGCCCTATGTCTGATGCTGCGCAGCCCACGGTTGCCGAGGTACGTGCCGCCGCCGAGGCGGTCAAAGCCGCGCTGGACCGGCACCTCGCCGCGGTCGAAGCCCGTACGGGAGAGGACGACCCGGCCGTCTACAGCGCGTTCAACGCGCTCGCCGCGGCCGCCGAGGTGTACGACGAGAGGCTCTACGACCGCTACGACGAGGTCACTCCCTTCGAGATTCCCGCGGCGGACGACTCCCTGCCGCCGTACGCGGGCCCCGACGATCCGAACGCGCTCACGGTGCTGATCCGCCGGGACTACGCGGTGGCGCAGCCGCAGCGGCTGCTCGGGCAGGCACAGCGCATCGTGGACCTCGACCCGGAGGCGGACGGCGTACCGGGTTCGGGGGCGGTCGTGGGCAACAGCGTCCACGCCGCGCTGGGGGTGCTCTTCGGTGAGTACGAACCGGACGAGATCGCCTCGCGGCACAAGGAGTTCGGCCTTGAGGAGGGCGATTCCACGCTCTGGGTCTCGGCGGCGGACGACCTGCCCGAGCCGGGGGAGTGGCTGAGCGCGCCGTTCGACCAGGCGGACCCGCAGCAGATCGTGTGCCGGTTCGACGTCAGTTCCGTCTTCGACGACGAGGAACTGCTCGACGATGACGATGACGATGATGACGATGCCGGGGGCGACGGCGACGACGGTCTGGTCGATGAGGACGACGCCTCTGACGGGTCCGCCGCGCACGGGGACCCGGAGGACGAGAGGGTCTGAGGTGGCCGGGAAGGGCTGAGAAGGTCTGTGAGGGCCTCAGAAGGCATGCTCCGGGCCGGGTGACGTCCGGGTGTCGGTACTACGGCCGGTGGCCGGGGCTTCGGCCC
>NZ_JBHYWP010000034.1:0-30899 GCF_042751845.1 Streptomyces sp. NPDC059398
GGCCCCCCCGCCGGCGGCGGGGGGGGGCGCGCCCCGCGGGGGCGGGGCGCGGCCCCCCCCCCCCGCGCGCCCCCCCCCCCCCCCGGCCGACAGGCGGTCAGCGGGTCAAGACCGAAGAGAAGGGCCATGCATGAGCACGCTTGTTTTCGTCGAATCCTCTTATACCGGGGCGGGCGCCGACTGTGCCCGGATCGCCGTGGACTCGGGCCACGAGGTGGTCCTGGTGTGCCGCGACGCGGTCCCGTACGCCTTCGCGGGGGAGTTGGGACTGCGGATCGTCACCTGCGACACGACTGATCCCGACGCCGTCACCGCCGTCATCGCGGACCTCCCCGATGTGCGGGCGGTCGGCACCACGGACGACTACTCGGGCGCCGTCGTCGCAGCGGTCGCCGAGCGGCTCGGCCTGCCGGGGCCGTCCCCGTCGGTTGCGGCGGCCTGCCGGGACAAGCACGCGCTGCGGCGCGCCCTCCCGGCGGAGCTGAGTCCCGGCTGGCGGTACGCCACCAGCCCGCAAGAGGCCGTGTCGGCCGCGCGCAAGGTGGGCTATCCCGTGGTGGCCAAGCCGACCAATCTCACCGGCAGTGCGCTCGTGGCGGTCCGCCGCAGCGACGAGGAGGTGCTGGCCCACGCGGAGGCGGCCTTCGCGGAGGAGGCCACCCGCGACACCCCCCGGGTGGCGGGGCTCCTCATCGAGGAGTTCGTGGACGGGCCCGAGTTCAGCGTCGAGTTCATGGACGGCGCCGTCATCGGCCTCACGGGCAAGCATCTCGTGCCGGGCCCCGGCTTCGTCGAGCTGGGCCACGACTTCCCCGCGCGGGTGGGCGACGACATCGCGGCCGTGGTCCTGGACGCCGCCGGACGAGCCACCGCGGAGCTCGGTCTGAACTGGGGGCCGGCCCACATGGAGATGCGGTACGGCCCCGACGGCCCGGTTGTCATCGAGGTCAACGCCCGCATCCCCGGCGACCGCATTCCCCGCCTCATCGAGCTGACCACGGGCTTCTCCTTCGCCGAGTCATACGTACGGCGACTGCTCGGCGAACCCCTCCCCGCGCGGCGCAGCCCGGTCGGCCGCGCCGCGTCGATCCGCATGTGGTGCCTGCCGGGGGAGGGAACTCTCCGGGAGATCCGCGGCGTCGCTGAAACGGCAGAGGTTCCCGGTGTTCAGGACCTGGAGTTCCGCGGGGTCGTCGGCCGCCACTACACGCCCAAGATCTCCAACCTGGACCGGATCGGCCATGTGATCACCTGCGCGGACACGGGGGAGGAGGCGGTGGCTGCGGCGGAGACCGCGCTCGCCACCGTGCGGACCACCTGGGGCGAGTGAGAAGGGCTTGGGCTCCGGGGACCACGACCTGCGGACCACGACCTGCGGACCACCGGAACCGGGCCGATATGCGGATGCACCGTGCCGCGCCCGGGTGCGACGATGGCACTCATGCTGCGTACCTCTTCGAACGCCCGCACCACCGTGCGAAGTCCCGCCCCTGCCCGTACCTGGCTGGTGGTATTCGCCGCGTGCGCCGGGCAGTTCCTCGTGGTTCTCGATGTCTCCGTCGTCAATGTCGCCCTGCCCTCGATGCGCACCAGCCTGGGCCTCAGCGCCACCGGACTGCAGTGGGTGGTGAACGCGTACGCCATCGCCTTCGCCGGATTCATGCTGCTGGGCGGCCGGGCCGGGGATCTCTTCGGCCGTAAGCGGATGTTCCTCGTCGGGCTCGGGCTCTTCACGCTCGCCTCGCTCGCCGGGGGACTCGCCCAGGAGGGCTGGCAACTCCTCCTGGCGCGCGCCGTGCAGGGTCTTGGCGCCGCCGTGCTGGCCCCTTCTACGCTCACCATCCTCACCTCGGCCGTCCCGGACGGCGCCGCCCGCGCGCGGGCCATCGCCACCTGGACGGCGGTCGGCGCGGGCGGCGGCGCCGCGGGCGGTCTGGTCGGCGGGGCGCTGACCGACGCGCTCTCCTGGCGCTGGGTGCTGCTGATCAATGTGCCCGTCGGCGCGCTCGTCCTGGCGGGCGCGGCACGCTGGATCTCCGAGAGCCGGTCCACCGGTGCGCGCCGGCTCGACCTGCCCGGCGCGGTCCTGGTCACCGCCGGGACGGCCACCCTCGCGTACGGCATCGTGCAGACCGAGGCCGAGGGGTGGACGGCGGCGGCGACCCTGGTACCGCTGCTCGCCGGGCTCGCTCTGCTCGGCCTGTTCCTGGCCGTCGAGGCGCGCACCCCGCTGCCCCTGATGCCGCTGAAGCTGTTCCGGGTGCGCTCGGTGGCCGCCGCCAACGCCGCGATGTTCGTCTGCGGGGCGGGCAGCTTCGGTATGTGGTTCTTCATGACGCTGTACGCGCAGAACGTGCTGGGTTATACCCCCTTCGGCGCCGGACTCGCCCTCATACCCAGCTCGTTGAGTGTGGTCGCCGGGTCCAAGTCGGCGCCGCGGCTGATGCGGCGCTTCGGCGCCAAGAACGTGGCGGTCGTCGGCATCCTGATCACCGTGGCCGGATTCGGCTGGCAGTCGACGATGACCGCGCACGGCGGGTACCTCACCTCGATCATGCTGCCCGGCATGCTGATGATGGCCGGTGCGGGACTCGCCATGACCCCGCTCGCCTCGCTCGCCACATCGGGCGCCGCACCGGGCGACGCCGGTCTGGTCTCCGGCCTCGTCAACACCTCCCGGACACTGGGCGGTTCGCTGGGCCTCGCGGTCCTCTCCACCGTCGCCGCCGCCCGCACCGGGGGCGGCACCGGAGCGGAGGCGCTGACCGCGGGATACGCGCTGGCGTTCCGGTGCGGCGGGTTCATCCTGCTCGCCGGTGCGCTGCTGATGCTGGTGTGGATGCCCGGGGACCGTCGACCGGTCATCGGCCGGCCACTCTCCTCGTACCCGCCGTCCGGCGACTGACCGCGCCCCCGCTCCCGGCCGGGCAGCGCGAACCGGCCGCTACAGCCACCCCTGCTGCCGGGCCGACCGGACGGCCTCCATCCGGTTGCGGGTGCCGGTCTTGCCGATCGCCGACGAGAGGTAGTTGCGGACCGTCGACTCCGAGAGGTGCAGCTTCCCGGCGATGTCCGAGACGGTCGCCCCGTCCACCGACGCGTTCAGCACATCGCACTCGCGTGCCGTGAGCGGGCTGGGCCCCGCGCTCAGCGCGGCGGCGGCCAGGGCGGGGTCGATGACCGTCTCCCCGGCCAGCACCCGGCGGATCGCCGCCGCCAGATCCTCCACCGGACCGTCCTTGACCAGGAAACCCGCGGCGCCCGCCTCCATCGCGCGGCGCAGATAGCCGGGCCTGCCGAAGGTGGTGAGGATCAGCACCCGGCACTCCGGCGCCCGCGAGCGCAGCTCGGCGGCGGCGTCGAGCCCGCTGCGGCCCGGGAGTTCGATGTCGAGCAGCGCCACATCGGGCCCCGCATCCAGGACCGCCGCGACGATCGCGTCGCCGGTGGCCACCTGGGCGACCACCTCGATGTCCTCCTCAAGGCCGAGGAGCAGAGCGAGCGCTCCCCGCATCATGCCCTGGTCTTCGGCGAGGAGGACTCGGATCATGCGCTGCTCTCCCGATCTGCTGGTCTCTGTGTGGTGTGCGCGCCGGGCCCGGGGGCCGCGACGGCGGTGGTCTCCACCGGCAGTTCGGCCACCAGGCGGAAGCCGGACCGCTGGCCGCGGCCCGCGTCCAGCGAGCCGCCCGCCGCCGCCAGGCGTTCGGTCAGGCCCTTCAGCCCGCTGCCGGGTGGCGTCGAGCCTACGCCGCGCCCATTGTCGCTGATCACCAGCCGTACCCGTTCGGGCTTCTCGCCGTCCACGGTGATCTCGCACCGGGTGGCCCCGCTGTGCCGCACCACATTGGTGACGGCCTCCCGGACGACCCAGCCGAGCAGCGAAGCGCTCTGCGGTTCGAGAGGCGGCCCCGACTGCCGTACGACGGGCTCGACCCCGGCGGCGGTCAGCGCGGAGCGCGCACTGTCCAGTTCGCTGGCGAGGCTGGCGTCCCGGTACCCGGTGACCGCTTCGCGGATCTCGGTGAGCGCCTGCCGGCCGACCGTCTCGATGTCGGAGATCTGGGAGAGCGCCGCGTCGATGTCACGCGGGGCCAGCCTGCGGGCCGCCTCCGACTTCACCACGATCACCGAGAGGGTGTGGCCGAGCAGATCGTGCAGATCGCGCGAGAAACGCAGCCGCTCCTTCTCGACCGCCGAACGGGCCAGCTCCTGACGGGTGGCGCGCAGCTCCATGACGGTCTCGGAGAGGGTGAGGATCGCGGCGGTCACCGCACCCGAGATGAAGGTGCCGTACCCGAGCGTCCAGGGGTCCCACGGGCTGTGCCCCTCGGTGCCCGAGATGTACCCGGCGGAGCCGGAGAGCACCATCAGCGTGAAGCCGAGCCGCCGGTCGCGCAGGGTGGTGCCGACAGCCAGCGAGAGCAGCGGGAAGAACAGCAGCCAGCTGCCTCCGTAGCCGAGTGCCAGACCGTAGGTGATGGCCGCCAGCGTGCCGAGCAGCCAGAGCGTCGTACGGCTCTGCCGCTTCTCCTTGTCGAACGCCCGGAACGCGATGGAGATGTAGAGGGAGTTGAAGGCCAGCAGCCCGGCCCCGCCGATCCACGGGTTCGGGGCCTCGCCGCCGATCAGGTTGGAGAAGCTGCCCAGGCCGAGCAGCAGCCAGGGCAGCAGCGTGAAGGCGTTCGGCGGGCCCGCCCGCCGGTTCCTCACCCGTTCCCTGCGCCGCTCCGCGCAGCCGCCGAGCCGCTGCCTCAGCGGGGCCAGTCTCTCCTGCATGATCACTCCCGTCACACCGTCCTCGCCGACCGACGGTACGAGATGACCGCGTACGTGCCGAACACCAGCAGCCAGGCGGCGAGCACCGCCACCGTGCCCAGGGCGGGTGCGCTGCCCCGCGTGGTGGACCAGCCCAGCTCGGCGAACCGGTTGGCCGGGGTGAAGCGGGCCACGGACCGCAGCCAGCCGGGGAAGGCGTCGACCGGGAACCACAGTCCGCCCACGATGGCGAGCCCCATCAGAGAGGCCACGTTCACCACGCCCGTGGTCTGGGCGGTCAGCCGGTAGCCGTTGGCGATCCCGAGCAGGGTGAACGGCAGCGCGCCGATCCACAGCAACAGCGTCAGGACGGCCCACTGCCAGGCGCCGATCCGTACGCCGTTGACGAGCGCCCCGGCGAGCAGCACCGCCAGGATCCCCGGCAGCACGGTCACCGAACCGGAGACCGCCCGGCCCAGCACCACCTGCGTGGGCGGCAGCGGAGTGACCCGCAACTGGCGCAGCCAGCCGAGGGACTTGTCGGACGCGACCCCCGTACCGACACCCAGGGCCGCACCCAGCGCGCCGTACGCCGCCATGCCGACCATCGAGGTGACCCGCCAGGCCGCCGAGCCGGAGTCGCTCGGGCCGATGTTGGTGAAGAGCAGATACATCACCACCGGCATCCCGATGCCGAAGATCACGAACCCGGAGTCGCGCAGCGTCCGCCGCACTTCGAGCTTGACGTATTCCAGCATCAGACCGCGGCCTTCTCTTCGTGGTGCGGGGAGACCCCGGCGGATCCGGGGCCGCCAGGCGGCCCGTCGGGGGCTTCCCGCGAGGTGAGGGCCAGGAACGCGTCCTCCAGGGTGGCCGGGGCGACCGCGAGACCGCGGATCGCGCCGCGTTCCGCCAGGGCGACGACGGTGGCGTCCGAGTCGTCCGTACGCAGCGACGCCCGGTCCGCGCGGATCTCCACGGCGGTGACACCGGGCAGTGCCTGGAGCCCCTCGGTGGGGGCGCCCGCGAGGTCGAAGGAGACCAGGCTGCCGCCTGCCGCGCGCTTGAGCACATCGGAGCTGCCGTCGGCGACGATGCGGCCCTGGTGGATCACCACGATGCGGTCGGCGTTGCTGTCGGCCTCCTCCAGGTAGTGGGTGGAGAAGAGCACGGTGTTCCCGCGCCGCGCGTACGCCCGCATCGAGTCCCAGAAGGCGCGCCTGGCCTCCACGTCGAGCGCGGCGGTCGGCTCGTCGAGGACGATCAGCTCCGGATTCCCGGCGAGCGCCACAGCGAACCTGACCCGTTGCAGCTGGCCGCCCGAGAGCTTGTCGACCCGGCGCGCCCCGTACTCGCCGAGCCCGGCCATGTCCAGGGCCTCCGCGACCGGCAGCGGGCGCGGATACGTACTGGCCACGAAGGCCACCAGCTCCCGCACCGTCACCCGGGGGATCGGCTGCCCCGCCTGGAGCATCGCCCCCACCAGACCGGCCCCGACCGCCTCGGCGGGTGTCCTGCCGAAGAGCCGCACCCGCCCGCTGTCCGGCTGGTCGAGGCCGAGCAGCAGACTGATGGTGGTGGACTTCCCCGCGCCGTTGCGCCCGAGCAGGGCGACGGTCTCGCCCCGGTGAATCTCCAGGTCGGCGCCGTCCACGGCCCGCACCGCCCCGAACGTCTTGACCGCCCCCGTGAAGCGCACCGCGGGTCCGGTGTCTGCTGTCTGCGTCATGCCCCACACGCTACGAAGCCGGGCGGCCCGTGGACAGATGCGGTTGTACGCAGCCGCCCGGGACAAATGTCACGGCCGAGCCGTGAGGCCGTGAGCTGCGAGCCGTGAGCCGTGAGCCGCGAGCCGTGAGCCGTGAGTCGTGGCCGGATACAGCGGGCCGCGCGGACGGGCCTATCTGACGTACCGTCAGCAGTCTTCACAACTCACGAGGGGTGCGTTATACATGGGGCCATCGGCCTAGAACGCGTTCTACAAAGGGCGCCGGGGGCCGGTCCCGTACGACCTCGGTGCGCCTGACGGTGCGGACGGTCGCACCGAGGTCTTTCCACCGTCAAGGAGCGCTTGCCCCATGCCCATTGATGCCGCAGAGGCCGTCGCCGCCGAGCCGCGTTCCGGCGAGATCGCCTGGGACCACAAGGACATCCAGCTCTACCACCTGGGAATCGGTGCGGGCCGGCCCGCCCTCGCCGCCGACGAACTGCGCTACACCCTGGAGTCCAGGCTCCATGTCCTGCCCAGCTTCGCGACCGTCGCGGGCGCCCGGATGGCGCTGATGGGCGGGCTCGCGGCCCCCGGCATCGATGTGGATCTGGCAGCCGTCCTGCACGGCGGCCAGACCATCACCCTGCACCGGCCGATCCCCGTCGCGGCGACGGCGCGGTCCACCGCCCGGGTCCAGGCCGTGTACGACAAGGGGAAGGCGGCCGTCATCGTGCTGCGCTCCGAAGTCGCCGACGAACAGGGCCCGTTGTGGACCAGCGACTCACAGATCTTCGTACGCGGCGAGGGCGGCTTCGGCGGCGAACGCGGCCCCTCCGCCCGCCTCGACCTCCCCGACCGCGCCCCCGACCGCACCGAGGACCGCCCGATCCGGGAGGACCAGGCACTGCTCTACCGGCTCTCGGGCGACTGGAACCCGCTGCACGCCGACCCGGAGTTCGCCAAGCTCGCCGGGTTCGACCGGCCTATCCTGCACGGGCTCTGCTCGTACGGAATGACGCTCAAGGCCGTCGTCGACACGGCGCTCGGCGGCGATGTGGCCCGGGTCGGCTCGTACACCACCCGCTTCGCCGGGGTGGTCTTCCCCGGTGAGACGCTCCGGATCCGGATGTGGCATTCGCCGGGCCGGGTCCAGGTGGCCGTCTCGGCCGTCGAGCGGGACGAGGCGCCGGTCCTCGCCGACACGGTGGTCACCCACCACTGACCCCGCCCCCGCCGACCCCTCGTCCTCTCGCAGCCCACCCCCCGATCCACCAGCCCAGCCGTATGTGAGGAGCCGCACCATGCGCGCAGCCGTACTGCACGAGACCGGCCAGGACAAACTCGAAGTCCTCGACGACATCGAGGCGGTGGGCTTCGGCCCCGGCAAGGTCCGGATCAGGGTCCGGGCCACGGGCCTCTGCCACTCGGACGTCTCGGCGATGAACGGGGTGCTGCCGCAGCCCGCGCCGTTCGTGCCCGGCCACGAGGGCGCGGGCGAGATCCTCGACGTCGGCGACGGTGTGACCGGTGTCGAGCAGGGCGACCGGGTGGTGCTCTGCTGGCTGCCCGCCTGCGGTACCTGCCCGGCCTGCAAACGCGGCCAGACCGAGCTGTGTCTCGCCGGGTTCATGAACGCGGGCACCCCCAACTTCAAGCGCCCCGGCGGCGATGTCTTCGGCTTCGCCGGGACCGGCACCTTCACCGAGGAGGTCGTCGTGGACGCCGGGTGCGCGGTGCCGATCCCCGACGATGTGCCGTTCGAGATCGCGGCGCTCATCGGCTGCGGGGTGACCACCGGCCTCGGCGCCGCCGTCAATACCGCCGATGTGGAGGCCGGTTCGTCGGTCGCCGTGATCGGCTGCGGCGGAGTCGGCATCTCCGCCATCCAGGGCGCACGGCTCAGGGGTGCCTCCCAGATCGTCGCCGTCGACCCGGTGGCCTCCCGCCGGGAGGCCGCACTCAACTTCGGCGCGACGGAGGCCGTGGCGCCGGACGCGCTGGACGACGCCAAGCAGCGCATCACGGCCGGGGAGGGCTTCGACTACGTCTTCGAGGTCGTCGGCAAATCGGCCACCGCCCGCAAGGCGTACGAGACCACCCGGCGCGGTGGCACCCTCTGCATCGTGGGCGCGGGCGCCATGGACGACTTCCTCCAGCTCAACATGTTCGAGCTGTTCTTCGACGAGAAGCGGATCCTGCCCTCCATGTACGGGGGAGGGGACGTGGTCCGTTCGTACGAGCGGGCCATCTCGCTCTGGCGGGCGGGCCGTATCGACCTCGAAGGGCTGATCACCCACCGGGTGAACCTCGCCGGGATCAACGACGCCCTGGACCAGATGCGCTCAGGCGAGGCGCTGCGCACCTGCATCGAGATCTGACACCCGGACCACCGGGGCCGGAGCCGCAGCACTCGAAGCCCCGGTACCCGCCGTGCCGGTACCCGCAGACCGGTACCCGCAGACCGGTACCCGCATCTCCGGTACCCGCATCTCCGGTACCCCGCAGACCGTAAGGAGAGCTCGTCCATGTCCTTGCCACTTGATGGCCTGTCCGCGATCGTCACCGGGGCCGGCCGCGGCCTCGGCCGTGCCGAGGCGCTCGAACTCGCCAGGCTCGGCGCGAGCGTCGTCGTCAACGACTTCGGCCGGCCGGGGCGCGACGGCTCCGGTGAGTCGTCCGCCGCCCCCGCCGACGACGTCGTCGCCGAGATCCGCGCGGCCGGCGGACCGGCCCGCCGCCCACCTCGGCGACGTCGCCCACCACGCAGAGGCCCGCGCTCTCGTGCAACTGGCCGTCGACACCTACGGAAAGCTCGACATCCTGGTCAACAACGCGGGCATCCTGCGCGACCGGATGGTCTTCTCGATGAGCGAGAACGAGTGGGACTCGGTGATCCGGGTCCACCTCAAGGGGCATTTCAACACGACCCACTTCGCCTCCGTGCACTGGCGCGAACGGTCGAAGGCGGCGGGCGGCCCGGTCTACGGCCGGATCGTCAACACCTCGTCTGAGGCGTTCCTCGCGGGCTCGGCCGGCCAGCCGAACTACGCGGCGGCCAAGGGCGGCATCGTGGGGCTCACCACGTCGACCGCGCTGGCGCTCGCCAAGTACGGCGTCACCGCCAACGTGATCTGTCCGCGCGCCAGGACCCGGATGACCGAGGACGTGTTCGCCGGCTTCGGGGAGCCCGAGGCGGGCGAACTGGACCCGCTGGCACCCGAACACGTCTCACCGCTCGTCGGCTATCTCGCCTCTCCGGCGGCGGCGAAGGTCAACGGCCAGCTGCTCGTGGTGCACGGCGGCATGGTCGCCGTGGTGGAACGCCCCAAGGTGGCGGCGAAGTTCGACACCGCGAAGACGGCGTTCTCGTACGAAGAACTGGACGAGGTGATCTCGCCGTACTACGCGGACCGGCCGCCGAACGAGACCTTCGCCGCAGCCGAGATCCTGGGCCTCAAACACGGCTGACCCTCGTACGGCCGTATCGCCGTATCGCCGTATCGCCGTATCGCCGTACCGCCGTATCCCCGTACCGCCGTATCCCCGTACTTCCGTATCCCCTGACCGCAGTTCCGCCGGGTGCCCGGCCGGTTCCCGGTACGGCGGAAGGGCCGGTCCCCGCCTGAACGGGAACCGGCCCTTCGGTTGTGCTTGAGCGGTGGTACGTGAACGGTGTCGCGTGTGCGGCCCGTCAGGCCGCGTTCGAGTGCTGCTCCCCCGAGCGGCGATGGCGGCCGTTGGTCTCCGCCTCGGACGCCTCGACGGGCGCCGCACCCCCCCGGTGCTTTCCGGAGCCTCCGGCTTCGCCCCGGTCGGCGGCCGCAGGCTGCGGGCGCGACTGGGCGGTGTCGGTCCTGGCTTCAGACATGATGGGAAATCTCCCCCGTCAAATCGCTGTGATCGCTACATTTTTCGTGCTGTGCCGTGCCTGTTCCCGTGCCCGCCGTGATCATGCGTAATCGATCACCGCAAGCGTGTGCAGGCCCGCGATTCTAACCAGGCTGCGAGCGGCTCGGCAGAGGCGCCTGCTGCAACGGTACGGGCTTGTACAGAACAGGAGTCACCAGGGGCCCGTCCGGTTCCTGACCAGCGACTTCCGTTTGTGCCGGTTCTGTGGTCACGTCACCGGCCGACTCCATACGGGGATCGGCGGGCAGTCCGTCGAGCGGCGCCATGTCCACCACGCCGACCGGCATGGCCCGGGTGGTGCAGGGCAGTCGGAGCACCCCCTCCGTGCTCCACAGCCCCGCGCCCGTCAACCACCCCTCGGGGGCGGCGAGTTGCAGCAGCCGGCGCCCCGCAGGGCGCCACACCCCCAGCCAGCTGCCCGCCGCGCTCGCGATCCGCAGGGCGACCCCGCAGCTCTCCGGCATCAGCACCTGTCCCGGCTGCACCGCGAACGGCGTCAGCACCGCGTCGTCGAGCCGCAGCGAATCCGGGAACCTGATGGGCCGACGGCTCCCCAGCACCCCCCAGCCCAGCCGCTCGTCGCCGGGCGCGTCCGACCGTACGAGCAGCAGACCGCTGTCCGGGTCCGCGAGCAGCAGCCGGTCGTCGCTGCCCTCCGCGATCTGGAGCAGCGGGGTGACCTCGCCGCCCCGTTCCAGATCGACCGCGACCGTCTTGGTGACCCCGTCCGCCTCCCGGTCCAGCGCCAGCATCCGGCCCGTACGGTCCAGCCATACCCCGCCGGTGCACCGGCCCGGCACATCGGCGACATGCTCGGGCCCGAAGGCGCCGCCCGCCACCAGCCAGACGGCGGTGGTGTGCGTACCGGGAGCCAGCGCGTACGCACGGGAGCCGCCCGGCACCGGCGGCAGCAGCGTCAGCCGCTCGCACGCGACGGAGCCCAGCGGCAGCTCGCCGGTCCCGGGGCCGGTCGGGTACAGCAGCGAGAAGGTGTGCCGTGCCTCGACGGACCGGCGGATCAGCACCCGCCCGTCGGCCATCGGCAGCACATCGGATCCGGGCTCCTCGGGCTGATGACCGGGCAGCTCCACCGCGTACGGCTCGGGCCCGTCCAGCGTCCATCGCTCGGGGAACCAGGCGTCCCCGGTGCGGCGCGCCAGCCGGGCCGCGTAGGACCCGTCGTTGGCGATGGTGAAGTCCGGCCGCGGTACCGAGCCGCCCCGCGCACACTCCTCGGCGCCGCCCCGCGCACAGTCCCCGGCGCCGCCTTCGGCGCCGTCGCCCGCGTTGCCCTCATCGCCGCCCTCCGGTGCCGTCCGTACGGCGCTCCCGGTCGCGGTCTTCGTGGCCGTGGCCATCATATTTCGGTCACCTCCGGACACCGAAGCTAGTTTTCGTACGTCCTGCCGAACCGGCCCGTACCTGGCACTTCACACATACGGGTGGCTGTCCTGGTATTCGCCTGAGGGGGAGGGGGCGAGTGTGCTCATGTCTGCACCGCCGCTTAAGGTAAGGCACACCTAAGTGGTTTCTGTCAGGAGCTTCACCATGTCTCTACGCCGTCGCAGCACCGCTGCCGCCGCCCTCGCGCTCACCGGCGCCCTCGCCCTCACCGCCTGCGGAAGCAGCGACAGCGGCGACGGGGGGTCGACATCGGGCAAGGCCGACGCGGCGGCCAAGAAGGACGTGGCCACCGGGGGCAAGCACTTCGGCGACGCCGCGACGAAGACCGCCGCACTCGGCACCGACGCCAAGCCGGGCCAGTTCCCGCGCACCGTCACCCAGGCCATGGGCAAGACCGTGATCAAGGTGAAGCCCCAGCGGGTCGTGGTGCTCGACGTCGGTGAGCTGGACAACGTCGTCTCGCTCGGCATCAAGCCGGTCGGCTACGCGCCCACGGAGGGCAGCGACGGCATCCCCGGCTATCTGAAGAAGAACGCGGGCCACCCGAAGAACGTCGGCACGATCAACAACCTCAACCTGGAGGCCATCGCCAACCTCCACCCGGATCTGATCCTCGGCAGCCAGCTGCGCGCCGCCGACAAGTACGACCAGCTCAAGAAGATCGCGCCGACCGTCTTCTCGATCCGCCCCGGCTTCACCTGGAAGCAGAACTACCTGCTGAACGCCGCGGCCCTGGACCGCACCGACCGGGCCGAGGCCGAGCTCGGCGCGTACGAGAAGCGGGCGAAGAAGCTGGGCACGGAGGTCGGCCCGCACAAGCCCACCGTATCGATGGTCCGCTACATGCCCGACCGGATCCGCCTCTACGCCGAGGACTCCTTCATCGGCACGATCCTCAAGGACGCCGGGCTGCCGCGGCCCAAGAGCCAGCAGGTGAAGGACCTCGCGGTGGAGATCAGCCCCGAGAAGATCGACTCCGCCGACGCCGACTGGATCTTCACCGGGGTGTACGGCGACCCCAAGGCCACCAAGCGGGACACCGTCCAGGCCAACCCGCTCTGGAAGAACCTCAAGGCGGTCAAGGACGGCCGGGCGAAGAACGTCCCGGACGAGACCTGGTACCTCGGCCTCGGAGTGACCGCGGCCAACAAGGTCCTCGACGACCTGCAGAGCTATCTCGTCAAGTAGGACGGCCACCCAGGTGGGCAGCCACCCGGCGGGGCAGTCACCGGGCGGGGCAGTCACCCGGCGGGGCAGTCACCGGGCGGGGCAGTCACCCAGGTGGGCAGCCACCGGGCGGGGGCGGCTGGAAAGCAGGCCGTCGGGACCGGCCGGCGGCTCCGTCGGGACCGGCCGGCGGCTTCGGAAGGACCGACAGGCAGGTCCGGCGGGAACGGACCGCCGGGTCCGGCGGGACCGACCGGAGGCCGGGGCACGGAGCGCGGGTAACCTGTAGCCGTGCCCCGCCTGTCTGAAGTCCTCTCCGCACTCGACGCCCTGTGGCCGCCCGAGCGGGCCGAGTCCTGGGACGCCGTCGGCACGGTCTGCGGCGACCCCGACGACGAGGTCGACCGTGTCCTCTTCGCCGTCGACCCCGTCCAGGAGATCGCCGACGAGGCCGTACGTCTCGGCGCCCAGCTGGTCGTCACGCACCACCCGCTCTATCTGCGCGGTACGACGACGGTCGCGGCCGGCACCTTCAAGGGCCGGGTCGTCCACACCCTGATCAGACACGGCGTGGCCCTGCATGTCGCGCACACCAACGCCGACACCGCCGACCCCGGGGTCTCCGACGCCCTCGCGGGCGCGCTGGACCTCCGGGTGGTCGGGCCGCTCGTACCGGACCCCACCGATCCGCTCGGCCGCCGCGGTCTCGGCCGTGTCTGCGAGCTGGACCACCCGCTGCCGCTGCGGGAGTTCGCCGCCCTGGCCGCCGCCCGGCTGCCCGCCACCGCGCAAGGAGTACGCGCCGCGGGCGACCCCGACGCGCTCGTCCGCACCGTCGCGGTCAGCGGCGGTTCCGGGGACAGCCTCTTCGGCCGGGCACGCGCCGCCGGAGTCGACGCCCTCCTCACCGCGGACCTGCGCCACCACCCGGTGTCCGAGGCCGTGCAGCAGTCGCCGCTCGGCCTGCTCGACGCGGCGCACTGGGCCACCGAGTGGCCCTGGTGCACCCAGGCCGCCGCCCAGCTCGACGAGATTTCCGACCGCAACGGATGGGGTCTGCGCACCCACGTGTCCCGTACGGTCACAGACCCCTGGACCGCCCACGCGGCGTCCACCGCAACCGATCATTCTGGAGCCCCCAACTGAACGCCGCGCACGCCGACCAGATCCGACTCCTCGACGTCCAGGCCCTCGACGTACGCCTGTCGCAGCTCGCGCACCGGCGCAAGTCGCTGCCGGAGCACGCCGAGATCGACTCCCTGACCAAGGACCTCACCCAGCTCCGTGATCTGCGCGTCGCCGTGCAGACGGAGGAGAGCGACACCGCCCGCGAGCAGACCAAGGCCGAGCAGGACGTCGACCAGGTCCGCCAGCGCTCGCTCCGCGACCAGCAGCGCCTCGACTCCGGCGCGGTCAGCTCGCCCAAGGACCTGGAGAACCTCCAGCGCGAGATCGCCTCGCTGGCCAAGCGCCAGGGCGACCTGGAGGACGTGGTCCTGGAGGTCATGGAGCGCCGCGAGTCCGCGCAGGAGCGGGCCGCCGAGCTCACCGAGCGCGTCTCGGCCGTCGAGGGCAAGGTGGCCGACGCCACCGAGCGCCGGGACGTGGCCGCCGCGGAGATCGACCGCGAGACCGCCACGCTCACCAAGGAGCGCGAGATCGTGGCTGGTTCGGTCCCCGCCGACCTGATGAAGCTCTACGAGAAGCTCCGGGAGCAGCAGGGCGGCGTGGGTGCGGCCCGGCTCTACCAGCGGCGCTGCGAGGGCTGCCGCCTGGAGCTCAACATCACCGAGGTCAACGAGGTCAAGGCGGCCTCCCCGGACACGGTGCTGCGGTGCGAGAACTGCCGCCGCATCCTGGTGCGTACGGCCGACTCGGGCATCTGATGCGGGAGTTCGTCGTGGAGGCGGACGGCGGCTCCCGGGGCAACCCGGGGCCGGCCGGCTACGGCGCCGTCGTGCTCGACCCGGCCAGCGGGGAGACGCTCGCCGAGGCCGCGGAGTACCTCGGCATCGCGACGAACAACGTGGCCGAGTACCGGGGGCTGATCGCCGGACTGCGTGCGGCTGCGGCGCTGGACCCGTCGGCCCGGGTCCGGGTCCGGATGGACTCCAAGCTCGTCGTCGAGCAGATGTCGGGGCGCTGGCAGATCAGGCACCCCGACATGAAGCCGCTGGCCGCCGAGGCGGCAGCGGTGCTGCCTGGCCCGCAAGTGACGTACGAGTGGATCCCGCGCGCGCAGAACAAACACGCGGACCGGCTCGCCAACGAGGCGATGGACGCGGGCCGCGACGGCCGGCCGTGGGAGCCGTCCGACTCGACGGCGGAACTCACGGCCCGGGGCGGGGGCGGGGGCGTTCGCGGCGCGGCGGACGGAGACGCGGGCGTAGACGTAGGTGCGAGCGGTACCGCGGCTGCTGCCGGTACCGCGGTTGCGAGCGGTACGACGGTGGACGAGCCCAGAGCCGCTACGGCGCCGTCCGTCGGCTGGGCGGCCCCGGCCGATCTGGGCGCCCCGGCGACCTTTGTGCTGCTGCGCCACGGCGAGACGGCGCTCACCCCGCAGAAGCGGTTCTCCGGCAGCGGTGGCACGGACCCCGAGCTGTCCGCCGTCGGGCGGGCCCAGGCGGCCGACGCCGCCGCCGCCTTCGCGGCCCGCGCCACGGTCGATGCGGTGGTCTCCTCCCCGCTGCGCCGCTGCCGGGAGACGGCCCGGGCGGTCGCCGACCGGCTGGGCCTTGAGGTACGGATCGAAGAGGGCCTGCGCGAGACGGACTTCGGCGCCTGGGAGGGTCTGACCTTCGGCGAGGTACGCGAACGGTACCCGGCCGACCTGGACGCCTGGCTCGCCGGACCGGACGCGGCCCCGACCGGCGGCGGCGAGAGCTTCGCGACGGTGGCCCGCAGGGTCGCGGCGGCCCGCGACCGCCTGATCGCACACCACCGGGGCACGACAACGCTGCTGGTCACGCATGTCACGCCGATCAAGACCCTGGTACGCCTCGCCCTTGGCGCACCGCAGGAGTCGCTGTTCCGGATGGAACTGTCGGCGGCATCGGTGTCGACGGTGGCCTACTACGCCGACGGCAACGCGTCCGTACGCCTCTTCAACGACACGTCCCATCTGCGCTGAGCCACGAGCTCTGCCCCGGCCGGGCACAAGGCGCAGCCGGGGCGGATGCCCGGGTTGGCCTCACGGCGCGGCCGGGGCGGATGCCCGGGTCGGTTCAGCCGCGCAGCGCGGCGGCGCCCCGGGCCAGCAGTTCCACCCGGTCCCAGTCCCGCGCCGCCATCGCGTCGGCCGGCAGCATCCACGTACCTCCCACACAGGCCACGTTCGGCAGCGCCAGGTACGAGGGCGCGGAGGTCAGCGAGATACCGCCCGTGGGACAGAACCTGGCTTGCGGCAGCGGCCCGCCCAGGGACTTGAGATAGGCCGTACCACCCGCCGCCTCGGCCGGGAAGAACTTCATCCCGGTGATCCCGCGCTCAAGGAGCTGTACGACCTCGGAGGTGGTGGAGACCCCCGGCAGGAACGGCACACCGCTGTCGGTCATCGCCCCGAGCAGCCGGTCCGACCAGCCCGGGCTGACCAGGAACCGCGACCCCGCGGCCACCGCCTGCGTGACGCCGTCGGAGGAGATCACCGTGCCGGCCCCGACCACGGCCTCCGGCACCTCGGCCGCGATGGCACGGATCGCGTCGAGCGCGGCGGGCGTGCGCAGCGTCACCTCGATCGCGGGCAGCCCGCCCGCGACCAGGGCCCGCGCCAGCGGCACGGCATCGGCGGCATCGTCGATCACGACAACAGGAACGACGGGGGCGAGGTCAAGCACGGAAGTCATACCGGCATCCTGCCCCGGCGAACACGCCATGCGCAACGCCCGTTGCGCACCGTGCAACGCACGCCGGATCGCAGCCGACTACTCCGGGTGCGTCCCACCCAGCGGGCGCGACTCAGTGAATCTCGTCCACCAGAACATCCAGTTCCCGCGGCTTCCCGGGCTTCACCGGCGCCGGGGTCTCCACCTCGTACCCCAGCTCCCGCAGCGTCTCCACCAGCTCGCCGGGCCCGGCCGGAGCCGCGCCCGCGAGCAGCAGGTCCCGCACGATGCGCCCCTTGGTCGCCTTGTTGAAGTGGCTGACGACCTTCCGGGTCGGCGCATGGAGCACCCGCACCGAAGCCGTACGGTCGGCGACCTCACCCTTCGGCTTCCACGCCGAGGCGTACGCGGCGGACCGCAGATCCAGCACCAGACCCTCGCCCGCGGCCTCCGGCATGACCTCGGCCATCGGCTTGCGCCAGTAAGGACCCAGCGCCCCGAGCCCCGGCAGCTTCACACCCATCGAGCAGCGGTACGAGGGGATCCGGTCGCCGATCCGTACCGCGCCCCACAGCCCCGAGAAGACCATCAGCCACTCCTCGGCGCGCCGCAGCGCCGCGGCGTCCAGCGAGGCGAGGCCGAGCGCGTCGTACAGCACCCCGGTGTAGATCTGCCCGGCCGGCCGGGCACCCGCGGTCCGCAGACCGGCGTTCTTGGCGACCTCGCCGCGCAGCCCCTCGCTCAGCCCGAGCACCTCGCGTGCCTTCTCCTCGTCGGCCGCGCAGAGCTCGACGAGCTCGTCCAGTACGGCTGCCCGCGCCCCGGCCAGTCCGGGCAGCGAGAGGGACTCCGGCTTCAGCGGGGCCCCGGAGCCGCTCGCGGCCTTTCCCTCGGACGGCGGCAAGAGCACGAGCACAGCGGGTCTCCTTCGTACGGACAACAGCGACTGCCAGGGTAGACGGACGGCCCAGGGGCCCCTTCCCTCCCGCCCTCCCCGACGCCTGCGGAAGGACGGAGCGCCGACAGCCGTCAACCGGGGTCGGGGTACGCCACAATCGGGGGAAGACCTCCCATCTCATGAACGGTGGAGCCCTAGATGTCCCAGTCTGACGAGCGACCGAGGAGGGGGCGTGACATGACTGCCATGCCGCATGAACCGCTCACGCAGGCAGAGGTCCTGTTGGAGGGCTTCCTGGCGCTGGAGACGCCGGAGGGTTTCCGCGCGGAGCTGATCGAGGGGGAGATTGTCGTGACGCCGCCGCCGGACGGGGATCATGAGGACTGCATCAACTTGATCGCGAAGCAGGTGACCAGAGGCTCGCGGACAGATATGGACTTCTCCGGGAACAAGGGCCTGAAGCTGCGGAGCGGCGGTGGCTGCCCCAAGAACCACGCCATCCCGGGCGGCACCTTCGCCCCCACGGCCCTGCGGCTGTTCCGCGGCGCCGAGCCCTGGATGCCCTGCGACGGTGTGGCTCTGGTGGCCGAGGTCACCTCCAGCAAGCCCCGCACCGACCGGGAGGGCAAGCGCCGCTGCTACGCCCGCGGTGCCATCCCGCTCTATCTTCTCGTCGACCGGGAGGAGTCCTCGGTGACGCTGTTCAGCGACCCGGAGAACGACGACTACCGGCAGCACTGCACCATCCCGTTCGGTAAGACCCTGGCCCTCCCGGAGCCCTTCGCCTTCGATCTGGAGACCACGGAATTCCTCTGAATTCCTCTGACGCGCCTGCCCCTCCGACGTCCCGGACCGGGCGGTCCCGGTCCGCCGGGTAGCATGGCGGTACGGCAGACGAGTCGGCCGGACGGCCGCGTGAGGGTCCCCAGGACCTTCCCGAGGAACGTCCGGGCTCCACAGAGCAAGGTGGTGGCTAACGGCCACCCGGGGTGACCCGCGGGACAGTGCCACAGAAAACAGACCGCCGGGGTCCGAGAGGCCCCCGGTAAGGGTGAAACGGTGGTGTAAGAGACCACCAGCGCCTGAGGTGACTCAGGCGGCTAGGTAAACCCCACCTGGAGCAAGGTCAAGAGAGGCCGTCGCAGGACGGCCTTGCGCGGACGTTTGAGGGCTGCTCGCCCGAGTTCGCGGGTAGACCGCAGGAGGCCGGCAGCAATGCCGGTCGTAGATGGATGGCCGTCTCCCCGGCGACCGCGAGGTCTCCGGGCGACAGAACCCGGCGTACAGGCCGGCTCGTCTGCCATCACTCACGCTTCACCCGCCCTTTCGCTCCGAAAGGGTCGCCGGCCCGCCGGCCGAGCCCTGATTTTCGGATCCTTCACCCGCATCGGCCCTTCCGGGGCTCATCGATATGCCCCGTTGGCGTACTTGGCTGACGGGCATGCGTCCGCCTCCTGCCCCGTAGTTGGCTGATTTTTTTCGGTGACAGGATGCGTCCTTTCCGGGGTGAATCGGGTTCAACCTTACTGAGGCGACCCTTGACGCTGACGCGTGGTGACGTATTAACTCTGCGTGTTTGTGTGTTTCCTGTGAAGTAGGGGTGGGTTGTGGGGAGAATGGGCAGGCGAGGCGACCACGTTGTGTTGCGATTGGGTAATCCGCGCACAACAACCGGTCGTTGGGCGGCGTCCTTGCTGGGGGCGGCTGTCACTGTTGGCCTGTTGCCGCTCGCCGCTGTGGATGCGAGCGCTGCACCAGCATCCCCACCTACAAGCGTGCCGAGTACGGCATCGGCCGAGACCGCTGAGCCGGGGGCCGAAGTCCGTACGACGGAACAGGCCCTGGCGGAGGCGAAGAGTTCCGGCGAGTCCGTGGAGATCCCTTCCATGCGGGGGGAGTCGAGCGACGTGTATGCCACAGCTGACGGGAATCTGGAAGCACGGGAGTATCTGCGCCCGGTCCGTACCCGTATCGGTCATGAGTGGAAGCCGGTCGACACGGACTTGACGATGACGCCTGACGGGGTCAAGGCAAAAGCCACCACGTCAGAGCTGGCGTTCTCCGCGGGCGGGCAGCAGCCTCTGGTGCGGATGGAGAAGAACGGCCGTGAGTTGGCCCTCAACTGGCCGCAGGCGCTGCCGAAGCCAGAAATTGAAGGAGCCACCGCTTCCTATCGTGACGTTCTGCCGGGTGTGGACCTCAGGATGGAGGCGCAGGCGGATGGATTCACGCAGCTTCTGGTGGTCAAGAACGCCGAGGCGGCGCGGAGCGATGAGCTGACGAACCTTCGGCTGAAGCTGGCTGCGGACGGCATGGACGTCCGGAAGACCGAGCAAGGAGGCCTGGAAGCTGTCGACCGCGGGGCCGGCGGTGCTGTGTTCGAGGCGCCGACTCCGCAGATGTGGGACTCCAGTGCTGGTTCTGACGGTGAAGCTGCTTCCGGCGGTACGGGTGTCCGGACAAAAAGGGCTGGTGTCCGGAGTGCGGGCCTGCAGGGTGAACCGGGGGCAGGGGAGTCGGGCAAGCTCGCACCGGTCGACGTGGCAGTGCCGGCCGATGGCCACGAACTCGTCCTGACTCCGGATCAGGACGTTCTGCGCGGAGCGGACACGCAGTACCCGGTGTTCATCGACCCGCAGTGGTATTCACCGCGTGCGTCGTCGTGGACGATGGCGTCGAAGTACTGGGCGTCGTCGCCGCAGTGGAAGTTCAACGGTGACGCGGACGCCGGCATGGGTCTGTGCGACTGGGCCTACTGCCAGCCGCATGACACGAAGCGGCTCTTCTACCAGATTCCCGTTTCCAAGTTCTCCGGTAAGTCGATTCTTTCGGCGGAGTTCGTCGTCCGCAACACATGGTCGGCCTCGTGCAGCAAGCGCGCTGTCGAACTGTGGCAGACGAAGGGCATCTCTGCATCCACGACCTGGAATTCCCAGAACGCCGCAGGGTTCTGGATCAAGCAGCTCAAGTCCGACAGCTTCGCTTACGGGTATACGGGCTGTGCCGCCAAGGATGCCGAGTTCGACGTGAAGTCAGCCGTGCAGTCGGCTGCCTCGAACAAGTCATCCAGCATGACGTTCGGCCTGCGGGCGGGCAGCGAATCCGACGGTCTGGGCTGGAAGCGGTTCTCCGACAAGGCCTATCTGCGCGTCAAGTTCAACCGGCCGCCCGCGCAGGTGAAGTCCTCGCAACTCACCATGGAATACGGCGGTGTCTGCAAGAAGTCGGCCCTTGCCGTTCCTGTGCGCACCCTCGGAAAAATCTACGCGAACAACATCACCGACCCTGACGGGGACTCAGTCGCGGTCCAGTTCCAGGTTTCATGGGATTCGGGGGACGGCAATGGCAATTCTCCCCACTGGACTCCCGCTCGCACCCCGTCAAAGAAGTCGGGCTCGGCATTCGCCGTGGCCCTGCCCACGTCGCTGCCGGCCAACAAGAAGATCAGCTGGCAGGTGCGTGTATGGGATGGGGCGCAATACTCGCCATGGTCGTCCACCGGCGACCCGGAAGCCTGCTACTTCACCTACGACACGAAGGTCCCCAAAGCACCGGGACTGGTATCCGGGGACTACCCGGCGCTCGATCCGGATGACTCGGAGGCCCCCTGGTACGACGGGGTCGGCAAGTACGGCACGTTCGATGTGACGGCAGCCGACACCGATGTGACGTCTTACTGGTACGGAATCAACACGGATCCGACGGCCAAGAACAAGATCAGCACATCAAAGGGGGCGGCACAGGCCATCAAGATGCTGCCGTCGAACCCTGGCTTGAACTTCGTCACGGCGCAGGCCTTCGACAGCGCGGGCAATGGCAGTGAGATTCGCACATACCTCTTCAGAGTCAGGGCCGGGCAGCCTGAACGGGCCACCTGGCAACTGGACGAAGAAGCCGGAGCGAGCGAGGCCAAGGGCAGTACCCCAGACCGTGAGGCGATCCTGCACGGCGGCGCCACTCCTGGCGTACCGGGGGAGACCAAGACGGGCGTTGCTTTCGACGGAGTCGATGACTACGCCGATACCGACATCCCGGTCGTCGCCACCGATACCGGCTTCTCTGTTTCTGCCTGGGCGAAACTGTCCTCCATGCCGGAGAAGGCCGCCATCATCGCCGCGCAGCCCGGCAACCATTCCCCGGGTTTCGAGCTCTACTACTCCAAGGAATACGACCGGTGGGTTTTCAATCAGTACACGAGTGACACCCCCAAGGCGCCCATAGCCCGCGCCATGCAAGCCGCGCCCGGCGGAGCGAAAGCGGGGCAGTGGACGCACCTGGTCGGCACCTACAGCAGCACCACCAAACAACTCATGCTCTACGTCCAGGGGCAACTGGCCGGCAGCACTGCTTACGACACTCCCTGGGACGCCCGACGGGGTCTTCAGATCGGCGCCGGCTCCTACGACGGCAAACCTGCTTCCTTCTTCCCGGGAACAATCGATGACCTGCGCATCTTCGACAAACCTCTGACCGCGGCAGACATCTCCCATCTGTACCGCCACGAGCCGCTGACGACCCCGGGGCGCCAGGCCCGCGCGGTTTTCCCTCTCGACGAGTCCGCGGGCGCCACCCGCGTCACGGGCCATGCGGACGTGGACCCCATGGCGCTCAAGGGAGGTGCCAGTACCGGCCGGCCCGGAGTCAACGGAAGATCACTGTCCCTTGACGGAGCCGACGGCTACGCCACCACAGTCTCGCCACAGCTCAACAACCAGCGCGGCTTCGCGGTCTCGGCCTGGGTGAAACTCCCGGAGACGAAACCCGACCACGCGGCGATGGTCGCCACCCAGGCAGGAGCCCATACCGCGGGCTTCGAGCTCTACTACTCCTCCGCCTACGACCGGTGGGCCTTCAACCAGTACTCAGCCGACGAACCCGACGCCACACCGATCAGAGCGATCCAGGCCGAGGGAACCACGGCGCATGGTGGCGACTGGGTGCACCTCGTCGGCGTCCACGACACCGTTGCCGACAAGCTCACTCTTTACGTCAATGGTGCTCAGGCAGGAAGCACCAGTCTCTCCAAGACCTGGTACGCGAGTGGGCCCGTGCAGATCGGCGCCGGGTCCTTCGAGAGGAAACCACGCTCCTTCTTCCCTGGCCAGATCGACGACGTACGTCTGTACGACCGCCCGGTCTCGGCAGAGGAAGTCGCGCAGATGTTCAAGCAGCACCCACTGCTGAAGGGGCGCTGGCAGTTCGAGGAAACGACACCGGGCCCTGCCACCTCACCGGACGCCTCGCAGGAGAACCGGCCCATGGCCCTCAAGGGTGGTGCGATGCTCGGAAAGGGGTGGATCGATGCCCATGGGCTCCAGTTGAACGGAAGCGACGCTTATGCCGCCACGGCCTCCATGCCGGTGGACACCAGCACGAGTTTCACTGTGACGGCCTGGGCACAGGCAGCGGCGACTCCATCGAAGGAAGTCACCCTCCTGAGTGCGGAAAGCGCTGGGCACAGTGCTCTGGACGTTTCGTTCGTACCCGGTTCGAAGGGCTCCGGAGAACAGGGGAGTTGGCAGATGTCTCTCTCCGACAAGGACAGTTCGGATGCTCGGGTCTCCCACGCCTCGTCCACCGCCTTCGAGGATGTGACTTCCTGGAACCATCTGGCGGTCGTCTACGACGGTTTCGCCAAAGAGGCCCGTCTCTTTGTCAACGGCGCACTTCAAGAGGTGGCATGTGGGGACGACAACGGTGACGGCAAACCTGATGATTCGGCCTGCGAGGACCTGATCGCCTGGGCCGGGAACGTTTTGACGCACAAGGCGACAAAGGGCTTCCAGGTCGGGGCCGCCGTCACAGCAGGTAAGAGCGCCCGGTTCTTCCCCGGCAGCGTTGACGACGTGTGGGCCTTCCAGGGAGCGCTGAGCGACAACCAGGTCGAGTACCTGGCTGCTTCCTGGTTCGGCGTCCCCACGGAAGTCCCTCCCATCGACTGAACGCACGGCAGAGCAGTCCAGCAGACGTAAAGCGCACTTCCGACTCCCCGCCCTTCCGCGCCACCTGTGCGCTCGGCACTGAGAGACCCTCCCATGAGAAAGCGAACACCCCGGTTCTTCCGCGCTTCGAGGAACCGGATATCCCTGGTGCTGTGCGGCACCCTGGCTGCGGGACTCCTGCAGGCCACCACCCTGTCCGAAGACGTGGCCGCAGCGGACACGGCCAGGGCCAGAGTGTCCACGGACCGCCCCGTCGAAGGCAGAAGGATCAGCGCTGCGGAACCACGCGCCGTAACGAAGGGGCCAAGAACTCCCACAGAGGCCCCGAGACACTCGTGGCCCGGCACAGCCACGAAAAGCCTCACTCCGGCGACTGGGCACGGTGGCCCGAAGCCGGCCGCCGGCAGCACTGATGGTCCCGTCAGCGTCGCTCTCACGCCCCTTCACGGAGCGAATGAGCCACTCGGGGAGAAGCGGGCGGGCAGCTCCGCGCCCGCGGCGCCGGGGCGGGTAACCGCTCGGGTTCTCAGCCGGGGACAGGCCCGCAAAGCAGGTGTCGACGGGCTGTTGTTCACACTGGCGCCCGAGAAGGGGGCGGCAGAGGGGGCACGTGTATCCGTCTCGGTGGACTATGACGCGTTCTCCGGTGCTTACGGCGGCGCCTATTCGTCCCGACTTCGGCTCGTACGGTATCCGGCATGTCTTCTCACGAGTCCGGACAAGCGGGCGTGCCGTACAGCGGTGTCGTTGGGGGCCGAGAACGACACGACGGCGCACACCCTCACTGCCTCCGCGATGACTCTGGGGCACAGTGGTCCGACGGTACTCGCCGCCGCCGCGGCCCCGGCGGGGGACAAGGGGGACTACAAGGCCACGTCCCTGTCGGATTCGGGCTCCTGGTCCACCAGTCTGAACTCGGGTGACTTCAACTGGTCCTACGACTTTGACGTCCCGGACACTCCCGGCGACCTCCAGCCCGATCTCAAGCTCTCCTACTCCTCCGGATCGATCGACGGCCGCACTACCAACACCAACAATCAGGGGGCCTGGGCCGGAGACGGTTTCGAGCTCGGTACCGGTTCCATCGAGCGTCGCTACAAGCCCTGTTCCGACGACGGGGTGAAAAACGCGGACGGCAGCAAGCCAGGCGACTTGTGCTGGTCGTACGACAACGCTTTCCTCAGCTTCAACGGCAAGGGAGGGGAACTCGTACCCGTTGGCAAGGACGAGTTCAAACTCAAGCAGGATGACGGAACCCGTATCGCCCGCCTGCGTTCGACGGCACGGGCCAACGGGGACGCCGACGGCGAGTACTGGAGACTGACCGACCCCAGTGGCGTCCGCTACTACTTCGGTTACAACAGGCTCCCTGGCTGGGCCACGGGCAAGGAAGAGACCAACTCGACCTTCAACGTCCCCGTATTCGGCAACAACGCGGATGAGCCCTGTCACCAGGACACCTTCGCCTCGTCCTGGTGCCAGCAGGCATGGCGCTGGAACCTGGACTATGTCGTGGACACCCACGGCAACGCCATGGCCTACCACTATGCGAAGGAGGCGAACTCCTACGGCCGCAACCTGAAGGACGACGACAACACCCGCTACACGCGGGGTGGTTACCTGACACGTATCGACTACGGTCTGAAGTCGAATCGCATATTCGCCGACAAGCCCTTGGCCCAGGCGCTGTTCACCAGCGCCGAGCGCTGCCTGCCGGAGTCCGGCGTGACCTGTGCCGCTTCGACGATCAACGACAAGGCGTTCTATTGGTACGACACGCCCTGGGATCTCAACTGTGACTCCGGAGCGAAGTGCGACAAGGGCCGCTACTCGCCGACGTTCTGGACCCGCAAGCGCCTGACCGGAATCACGACACAGGTCCTCAATACGGCCGGCGGCTTCGACAAGACCGACTCCTGGGCGTTCAGCCACCGGTGGGGCATGGCCGACACGGACTACCAGCTGCTCCTGGAGAGCGTGCAGCACACGGGTCTGTCGGCCACACCCCAGGTGACTCTGCCGAAGACCACGTTCGCCTACGCGCAACTGGCCAACAGACTCGACAAGACCGGCGACGGTTACGCCCCCTTCATCAAGGACCGGCTGACGAGCATCGACGGAGAGACCGGCAGCCGCACCGACGTCAACTACTCCGATGCCGTGTGCGACTGGAAGGCCCTCCCCAAGCCCGAGACCAACACCACCCGCTGCTTCCCCCAGTACCTGGACCAGGACCAGACAGGCGACGCAACGGACGTGCAGTGGTTCAACAAGTACGTAACCACAGCTGTCACGGTGTCGGACCGCACCGGTGGCGCGCCCGACCAGATCACCCGGTACTCCTACCAGGGCCCGGCCGCCTGGCACTACACGGACGACGACGGCCTGACCAAGGAGAAGTACCGCACCTGGTCGCAGTGGCGTGGCTACGGGCAGGTCAGCGTCCAGAGCGGTGGCATCGGTGCCATGAAGTCGCAGAAGGACAGCTACTTCCTGCGTGGCATGGATGGCGACCGCAAGGACAAGAGCGGTGGTACCAAGTCGGTGAGCGTTGCCCTGGGATCCGGCGAGGGCGACGCGATCACGGACCACGCGGCACTCGCGGGCTTCTCCTACAAATCAGCCACCTACGACAAACCGGGCGGCAAGATCCTCACGAAGTCCGTGAGCCGTCCCTGGCAGCACGAAACCGCAAAGAAGGTCCGTGACTGGGGCACAGTCACCGCTGACTTCGTCGGAACCGCCGAGGCGCGTACCTGGACATCCCTGGATGACGGGGTGGGGGCCACCTGGCGTACCACGAGGACCGAGACGGCACACGACACCGTCGCCGGCCGGGTGACCGAGGTGAACGATCTCGGAGACACCGCTACGGCAGCCGACGATCAGTGCAGCCGTACCACCTATGCCACCAACGCGACGGCGAACATACTCGGCGCCGTCGATCGCGTCGAAACCGTCGCGAAAGCCTGCACACAGACACCCGACCGCGCCAAGGACGTCATCTCGGACGTCCGTACGGCCTACGACGGTGCCGCCTACGCCGCTGAACCGACCAAGGGCGACGCCACCGCGACGGCCACGCTGAAGAGCCACACCGGGGTCAAGGCCACGTATCTGGAGGCGGACACCACCTACGACTCCTACGGCCGCCCGCTGACGGTCAACGACCTGGCCGCCAATGTGATCGTCGACGGGTCGTCAGCCCCGGTGCGTACTGCGCGCGGCGACGGCCGTGTGACCACGACCGCCTACAGTCCGGCAACCGGTCGGGCGTCCGAGGTCAGGACCACCACTCCGCCTGCGAAGGTCGGTGACAGCACCACAAGCCTCACGACCGTTCAGGAACTTGATCCGGCCAGAGGCCAGGTGGTCAAGGAGACGGACCCCAACGGCAACACCTCGCAGACGCGGTACGACGCCTTGGGGCGCACTACCGATGTGTGGGAGCCGGACCGCTCCACGACCAGGGTCCCGAGCTATCAGTTCACATACCAAATCGCAGACGGTCAGCCCACAGTCGTGGGTACACGCAAGGTCAACAATAGCGACGGACAGACGCCTCCGTCCTACACCCTTTACGACGGCCTGCTGCGCGAACGGCAGACCCAGGAACCAGGTCCGGACGGCGGCAGCATCGTCAGCGACGTCTTCTACGACGAACGAGGCCTCAGTAGCAAGACGTTCGCCCCGTACTTCACCACGGGCGCTCCCTCCAAGAAGATCTTCCAGCCTGACAACGCCCTCTCGGTGGAGTCCCAGACCCGCACGGAATACGACGGTCTCGGACGAACCGTCGAGAGCAAGCAGATCGCGGGCAACGGGGACGGCGGAGCAGTTCTCAACACCACCAGAACGGTGTACGGGGGCGACCGCACCACGGTCATACCCCCGGCGGGGGGCACCGCGACCACCACGGTGACCGACGCCCGGGGCCGCACGACCCAACTGCAGACACTGCATCAGCGCGCACTCGGCGCCGCGGTGGACACGACCCGCTACACCTACGATCTGCGTGGGGCTCTTTCCTCGGTCACCGACCCGGCGAAGAACATCTGGACATACACGTACGACCAGATGGGCCGCCAGACCAAGGCCGTCGACCCGGACAAGGGCGCCACCGAGACGTTCTACGACGACCGTGGCCAGGTCGAACACATCAAGGACAGCCGCGGCGTACTCCTCTACACCGCCTATGACAATCAGGGCCGCAAGACCGAACTGCATGAGGGAGCCCCCGACGGCACGCTGCGGGCGAAGTGGACGTACGACACGGTGCCGGGCGGGAAGGGGCTCCCGGCTGAATCGATCCGTTACGACAACGGACGGCCGTACACCTCGAAGGTGACGGCCTACGACTCACTCAGCCGCCCGTACAGAACCGCGGTCGTCATCCCGGCGGCGGAAGGGAAACTGGCCGGCACCTATCAGTCCGGCACGAGCTACAAAACCTCAGGCCTGGTGGGCGGCACATCCTCCTCCCCGGTGGGGGCCCTGCCGGGAGGAACAACTGTCTACAGCTACGACGACACCACGCTGTGGCAGACGGGCGTCACCACTGACGGGATGTCCGGCAAGACCACCTACACGCATATCGGACTGGCCGACACAGTGACTCTTGGCCTGGTCGGAAGTGCCCGGTCCACCGAGATCAAGAACGGCTACGAATGGGGGACTCGTCGTCTCGCTTCCTCCGTGGTCTCCCGGATGGAGCAACCGGGGATCGACCGCAGCGCGGTGTACCACTACGACGACGTCGGCAACGTCACCTCCATTGCAGACACCTCCCGCACCGGCACCGACAACCAGTGTTACGGCTATGACTATCTGGGCCGTCTCACGGACGCCTGGACCCAGGCCACAACTGCCTGCACCGACACCCCCGGCACAGCCGCGATCGGAGGAGCTGCCCCTTACTGGCAGAGCTACAGCTACGACCTGACCGGTAACCGCACCGCCGAGACCGACCACGACCCGGCTCACCGGACGGGCAAGGACACCAAGCGCGACTACACCTATCCGCCCGCAGGTACGTCGCAGGCCCACAGCCTCGGCTCCGTGACCACTTCGGGCCCCGCCGGCACCGCCACGGACAAGTACACCTATGACCAGGCCGGTAACACCAAATCCCGTCCTGGCCAGACCCTGACGTGGGACTCCGAGGGCCATCTCGCATCCGTGACCGAGGGCGGCAGAACCACCCAGTATCTGTACGATCCGGACGGCAACCGGCTCATCGCGCGCACGCCCACCGAAGCCACTCTGTACCTGGGTGGGACCGAAGTCACCCTCGCCAAGGGCGCCGACAAACCCAAAGCCACTCGCTACACCGACCTCGGCGGCGGCAACACGGCCGTCCAGAACGACGACCGCACTTTCTCCTACACCATCCCGGACCACCAGGGGACCGGCCAGCTCGCCGTCGACGCTGCGAACCTTGCCATCCAGCAACGCCGCACCACTCCCTTCGGCGGTGCGCGCGGTACCGCGCCCAAGGACTGGCCGGGGACGAAGGGTTTCGTCGGAGGCACCGACGACACGGAGACCACCGGTCTCCAGCACCTCGGCGCTCGCGAATACGACCCCGCCACCGGTCGTTTCCTCTCCGTCGACCCGGTCATGGATCTGACCGACCCGCAGCAGATGAACGGCTACGCCTACGGCAACAACAACCCGGTTACGAAGAGCGATCCGGATGGGCGCAGACCCATTGGTGCATGTGGACCCGCCGGAATCTGCTCGGACGGCACAAGGGAACACTTCACGGTCAACGACTCCGGAGTGTGGTCCCAGCATCTTTCCACCACAGGGATGCACTCCCGGGGCGACGGGAGCACGGTTGTCACTCAACGCCATTACGTAAACGGAAAAGTCGTGGCCAAGCGGTACACCACGGTCAATGACGCAGGCATCTTCTATGGGGTACTGCCCGAAGGTAAGAACCGGTATCTGAAAATCTTGCGGGACACGTTCGATTTTCTGGTTGTCGATACCAAGCTGGCCGCCAAGTGCGCCAGTGAAGTGACCCCGGAATGTGGCTGGTTGCTTGCGGACCTGCCCATCGGTAAGGCCGCGAAGCTGGCCAAGCTGGAGAAGCTGAGCAAAGCGGCGAAGGTCGCAGAACACTGCAAATGCTTCCTCGCCGGCACTGACGTCCTCATGGCCGACGGCTCGACCAAGGACATCGAGGACGTAAAGGTGGGCGACAAGGTCCGGGCGACCGACCCCGCCACCGGGAAGAGCCGCTCCCGCAAGGTGACACGTCTGATCAGAACCAACGGCGACAAATTCTTCAACAAGATATCCGTCGCGACCAAAGACGGAATCGACTCGATCACGGCCACGGATGAGCACCCGTTCTGGTCTCCGTCGGAGCGAGCATGGGTGGAGGCTGGAGACCTTGCTCCCGGTATGACGCTACGGAGCGATGATGGCTCCACCGTCATCGTCACGGCGAACAAGGCCTTCACGAAGCACGCTCGGACGTACAACCTGACTGTGGATGAGATCCACACGTACTATGTGCTGGCGGGGACCACTCCGATCCTCGTTCATAATTCCGGCGGCTGCACCACGATGTCTTCCGCGATTGGCGGGGACTCGTCTCTGGCGAAGGCTGCACAGCAGGCGGGGAAGAACCAGAAGGTTCAGGCCGACCTGGATAGCCTGTTCCAGCAGCTGTCACGCGGAAATATGAATCCGGGTCTCGGGAGCAAGGCATTGTCTGGAACGGATGTCACCTACGCGCGAGGGCGGAACGGCGGTCGCCTGTTCTTCCGGAACGTTGACGGGGGGATTCAGGTCGTTGGGAAATCCGATAAGGCAAACGAGTCCAAGGTGATTGCGAGGCTGAACCAGCTCTATGGTCAGTGACTCTCTCTACCGCGTAGAGAACCAACAGTTCAGCGCCCTCTTCATGTTGGGTGCGGAGGACAGCAAAGAAACCGTTGAGAACGTTGACGCAGAAATCAGCCTCCCCGATGGGACGCGATGGAGCGCCACGTTCATGACGCTACGGGCTATCGAACAAGTGATGAACCGATGGAAGGAGACTGGAGAATGCGCCAGCGGTGCGTACTTCCAGTGTTCCGACCTCGTGATCATTCCGGAGGGCGGTCTGGCAGCGATGCTGGATTCCTTCAAGGGGATTATCGATTCAGGTGGACCTGAAGGAGTTTTGCAACTCCTGAATGACGAATAAATCACCCTAGAGGCTCCTGCGGAGCGAAACGGGATGCCCCGGGGGGCGGGGTTGGGGGGAGGGGGGCGGGCGGGGGTTTTCGGGG
>NZ_JBHYWP010000034.1:30909-66103 GCF_042751845.1 Streptomyces sp. NPDC059398
CCGCCGGCGCGCGGTCCCGGGCGCGCTCGCGCCCCCCCCCCCACCCGGGTTTTGACGGCAACGGCTGCGGTGGGCGGGTCGTCCGGGGCGTCGGTCTGGCTGAGGATGCCCCGAGGGTGTCGATGGCCTGGCGCTGGAGGTGGAGACGTACGTGGGCGTAGACGGTGGCGGTGAAGCCGATGTGGGCGTGGCCGAGGAGTTCCTTGATCACGACGAGTTCGACGCCCTGTTCTAGGTGCAGGGCGGCGGTCGAGTGGCGGAGGTCGTGGACGCGGATGCGGCGAAGGGCGGCCTTGCGCAGGAGTGCGGTGAAGGTGCGGGTGAGGTTGGTCGGGTCGACCGGCCTGACCCTGCGGAGTCGTGAACGCGTTCCCGTTGTGCTGCCACGTGGCGTCTGCGGTGAGGGGTTCCAGATGCCGGGGCCGGCGGCGTCGGCCCAGGTAGGCACCCCCTTCACAGCCGGAAAGGCCACCGTCAGGAAAGCCCCCGGCCCTCCAGCCGGGAGCGGAGGGTGGCGGCGAAGTCCTCGGCCCTGGTCAGCTGGACCCGTAGATCCTGGATCTTCTGGGTGGCGGTCTGTTCGTAGGACCTGACGCGGTCCAGGAGTGCCTCGCGATCCTGGCCGGGGGGCTGGTCGTCCGCGTCCAGGCGGTCCGTGGCGTCCAGGAGGTCGCGCATCTCTTCCAGGGTGAAGCCGAGCGGCTTCATGCGGCGGATGACCATCAGGCGGGTGACGTCGGTCTCGGTGTAGAGGCGGAAGCCGCCCTGGGAGCGGGCGGAAGGGATGACCAGGCCGGTTTCCTCGTAGTGCCGGATGGTCCGCAGGGAGAGCTCGGTCCGTTCGGCGACCTCGCCGATCTGCATGCGCCTGCTGCCCTTCTTGTCCCTGCTGTCTCTGTCCACGACCGTGTTCCCGGCCCTTCTCTTGCCTGGGGCGCCCAGCCCGTAGGGCTGCCCGTATCTCTACTCTAACGTCAGGGTAGAGTTGTCGGTGGCTGTGTTGATCCTGGGGTGGCTCGCGCCGCCCCGTCCCACAGTGTGCGGGCGCCCTCTGCGAAGTGCTGTGCGGCGCCGCTCCGTTGTCCCGGACTTCCGCCCTGCTCCGGCGGGCGATCCGCGCACCGCCGTCCCGGCCCTGCGCGTTCCACCGCACGGCCGCCTGCCGGCCGCGCCCGAGCACGACAGGTCCTCCGGTCTTGCAGACTCTCCCCTCATCCCTGCCCGTGCGCCTGCGCGGCCTGCCGCGGCCTCCCTGGCTGTCGCCCAAGGTCTTCCGCGTGGAAGTGCTGGCCGGGCTGGTCGTCGGCCTGGCGCTGATTCCGGAAGCGATCTCGTTCTCCGTCATCGCCGGTGTCGACCCGAAGGTGGGGCTCTTCGCCGCCTGCACGATGGCGATGGTCATCGCGTTCGCCGGTGGCCGTCCGGCGATGATCTCGGCCTCGACCGGCGCCGTCGCCCTGGTCGTCGCTCCCGTCGCCCGTCAGTACGGCCTGGGTTATCTCATCGCGACCGTGATCCTCGCCGGGGTCTTCCAGATCGTGCTGGGCTCGCTCGGGGTGGCCAGGCTGATGCGGTTCGTGCCGCGTTCGGTGATGGTCGGCTTCGTCAACGCGCTGGGCATCCTGCTGTTCACCGCGCAGATTCCCAACCTCCACGGCGTCCCCTGGCAGGTCTATCCGCTCGTCGTCGCCGGTCTGGCGTTGATGGTGTTCTTCCCCCGTCTGACCAGGGCCGTGCCCGCACCGCTGGTGTCGATCGTGATCCTCACCGTGATCACGGTCGCGGCCGGGATCGCGGTGCCCACCGTGGGCGACAAGGGCAGGCTCCCCTCGTCCCTCCCCGTACCGGGGCTGCCGGATGTGCCGTTCAGCGTCCACACCCTCACCGTCATCGCGCCCTATGCGCTGGCGATGGCGCTGGTCGGGCTGATGGAGACGCTGATGACCGCCAAGCTCGTGGACGAGATCACCGACACCCGCTCCAACAAGACCCGCGAGGCCATCGGCCAGGGCATCGCCAACATCGTCACCGGGTTCTTCGGCGGTATGGGCGGCTGCGCGATGATCGGACAGACGATGATCAACGTCAAGAACGGTGCCCGTACCCGCCTTTCCACGTTCCTCGCCGGGTTCTTCCTGCTGATTCTGTGCATCGTGCTGGGGCCGGTCGTGTCCGACATTCCGATGGCCGCCCTCGTGGCCGTGATGGTGCTTGTCTCCGTCGGTACCTTCGACTGGCACTCCGTCAAACCCGCCACTCTCAAGCGGATGCCGGTCGGCGAGACCGCGGTGATGGTCATCACCGTCGCGGTCGTCGTCGCCACCAGCAACCTGTCCATCGGCGTCGTCGTCGGCACCCTCACCGCCATGGCGATCTTCGCTCGCCGGGTCGCCCGGCTGACCCAGGTCACGGCCGTCACCGATCCGGACGGCGAGAGCGTCGTGTACGCGGTCACCGGCGAGCTGTTCTTCGCCTCCTCCAGCGAACTGGCCGCCCGGTTCGACTACGCGGGCGATCCGGGCAGGGTCGTCATCGATCTCACCGGCGCCCATGTCTGGGACGCCTCGTCCGTCGCCGCGCTGGACGCGATCACTCTCGCGTACGCCGGCCGCGGAAAGACCGTGGAGATCGTCGGTCTCAACGAGGACAGCGCCAGAATGCACGGAAGCCTCAGCGGGGAGCTGACCGGGAGCCACTGAATCCGCTGCCGTCCTCCGTGTGAGTGCCTGGCGTCTGTGGCTCATCGGGCCGCCCGGCCGGACTGGAAGCCCACCGTGACCAACTCTCCGGCTTGCTCGATGACCCGGCCGACGCTGACGACGCGGCCGGCATCGCCTTCATCGCCTGCCGGGTCCTGCACAGGGCCGCCGATCCTCGTAACCCGTATCCCGTAACCCGTATCCCGTAACCCGTAACCCGAGCCCTGTGGCCTGCTGAACAGGCATCCCCAACACGCGAGTTGAGGTCAGCGAGCCGCCGGAAGACCGTCCCGCGGTGCGGCCTTCGCGGGCGCGCCGCTCCCCGCGGTGCGGGTGAGAGCCGAGACCGCGAACATCACCAGCGCGTTGACCAGGAGCGCGACGACGCCGACGTTGAGGTCCTTGACCGCCTGCGGCAGCCCCGGCAGCAGGCTGCCGACAGTGGCCCCGGTGACCGTCACCACCCCGACGACCAGGACGCCCACGATGATGCCCGCGGCCGCGCCCTGTTTGCTGACCAGCCTGCGCGGCGCCAGGCTGACCAGCAGCGCAGGGAAGAGCTGGGTCACCAGGGAGTAGCCCATGAGCATCAGGTTGACGATGCTGCTGCCGCCGTTGAAGGTGAAGAAGAGCGCGATCAGCGCCAGTACGGGCACCAGCAGCTTGGCCAGCCGGCCCACCGACTCCTCCGTCGTTCCCGGACGGACGAGCTTGTAGACGTTCTTGGCCAGGCAGGTCGCGGATGTCAGCAGGAGCAGCGAGCCGGGTACGAGTGCGGTGAGTACGCCCGCACCGCCGACGACCCCCACGAACCACGGGTCGAAGGACTTGACCGTGATCCGCAGCAGTGACAGATCGGCGTCGGCGCCCTTCAGGCCGGGTACCGCGAGCAGGGCGGCGAATCCGGCCAGGAAGACGAAGAGCAGGACGAGTTGGTAGAGGGGCATGAAGATGGCGTTCCGGCGGAACACCCGCTCGTTCTGCGCGCTGTACGAGGCGCTGAACGAGTGCGGCCACATATAGAAGCCCAGCGTCGAAAGCAGGACCGTCGAGACGAACCACGACGGACTGAGCCCGCTGTGCTGGAGGGTCAGGAAACCCGGCTTCGCCGTGTCGATGGCGTGGAACATGTGGCCGACCCCGCCCGCGTAGTGCAGCGGCAGGTAGATACCGAGGAACAGGACGACCGAGAGGATCAGTACGTCCTTGAGCACCGCGGTCCAGGCCGAGCCGTGGATGCCGGAGATGGTCACGTACACGGTCAGGGCGACCGTACCGATGATCACCGCGAGGGTCTTGGAGATATGCCCGTACGAGGCCTCGGAGACGATGATCCCCATCCCGGTCAGCTGGAGGACCAGGTACGGCACCATCGCCACCACACCGACCAGGGCCACCAGGGCGCCGAGCAGCGGGCTGTCGAACTTCCTGGCGAAGAAGTCGGACTGGGAGACGAGGCGGTGCTCCTTGGCGTAACGCCAGATCGACGGGAGCAGCCAGTACGACATCACGTACGCCAGCGCGCCGTAGCACAGGATGTAGAGGGCGGGGCCGCCCTTTCCGTACGCCCAGCCGGAGGCGCCGAGGAAGGTGAAGGTGGTGTAGATCTCGCCGGCGAGCAGCAGGAAGACGAAGGTCGTTCCGAAGCTGCGGCCGCCGACGGACCATTCTTCGAGGTCCATGTCCTTGCCGCGGCGGGCCTGGAGGCCGAGGCAGATGGCGACCAGGAGGAAGCCGAGGATGACGACGAGGGCGGTCATGCCGGGTCCTCCTCGCTGTTGCGGGCATCGAGGCTGCCGGCATCGAGGCTGCGGGCATCCAGACTCCGGGCATCGAGGTTGCGGGGGTCGAGTCTGTAGATCACGGCCATGACCACCGAGATCAGGGCCACCCACAGGACGATCCAGAAGAGGATGAAGGGCATTCCGAGGACGTAGGGCCTCACTCGGTCGGCGAACCAGATTCCGCCGAGGATCCCGATGAAGGGGATCGTTCCGATGAGGGGGAGCAGGGCGCCGCCCGCCGGACGGGGCTTGGGCACAGGGGGCATGGGGTAGTCCCGGGGTAGTGGTGTGTTGTTATTCCACTATGCGGAATTTACTTTCCGGGGATGAGCGTAGCCGTCGGTCCCGGAACCCTGTCAAGGCTTCGGCCGCCACCGGACGGAATTCAACATTCCGTTGAACTCCTGCTAGTGGAAGGGGGTTTGGCCTGTGTGACCCCCACTGCCGGTGGTCCGCTCCTGCGCGGAGGGGCGGACCGTTCCCCGGCCGCTCACGGACACGGCTCAGGCGGCGAGGACGACGTCGTTGTCCTCGGCGTTCGGCAGCCGCCGTCTGTCGAATCGCGGCGGGCTTCGCCCTGTCGAACCGTGGCGTGCGGTCGCCCGTCCCCTCCCGCCCGGTTGACTCATTTCGGGTGATCCGCACCCCCGGCGCACCCCCGCACAGCCCCGGTTCGTACGATCCCTCCGTGACCAGCGACGCTTCGCCCTCCCGGCGCGCAGTGCTCGGCCTTGCCGCCGCTGCCGTGCCCGCCGCTCTTCTCGCCACCGGGGCCGCCCCGGCTTCGGCCGCCACCGCCGTGGGGGGTGAGCGGCTCGGCCTCGACGGAGTACAGGTGCGGCGGATGAGCGGCGCGCCCGCCCTGCCGCGTGCCGATGCCAAGTCGTGGCTTGTCGCGGACTGCGAGAGCGGGGAGGTGCTGGCCGCCTACCGCGCGCATCACCGGCTGCCGCCCGCCTCCACGCTGAAGATGCTCTTCGCGGACACCGTGCTCCCCAAGTTCGAGAAGAAGCAGAAACACCGGGTCACCGCCGCCGATCTCGCGGGCATACCGGAAGGCAGCAGTCTGGTGGGTGTCGAGGCCGGGACGTCGTACACCGTCGACCAGTTGTGGCACGGGGTCTTCCTGCGCTCCGGCAACGACGCCGTCCATGTGCTGAGCGCCCTGAACGGCGGAGTGCCCGCCACCGTGCGCGAGATGGCGGCCAAGGCCGTCGATCTCCAGGCGCTGGACACCCATGTCGTCAGCCCGGACGGATACGACCACCCCGGGCAGGTGTCCTCGGCGTACGACCTGTCGCTGTTCGCCAGGCACGGGCTGCGGAACGACGACTTTCGGCAGTACTGCGCCACCCGGCTCGCCGAGTTCCCGGCCCGGGGCGGCAAGAAGTTCCAGATCCAGAACACCGACCGGCTGCTCGGCGAGTACAAGGGCATGATCGGCGTCAAGAACGGCTACACCACGCACGCCGGCAACACCTTCACCGGCGCCGCCACCCGGGACGGCCGCACCCTGCTGGTCACCGTCATGCATCCGGTGACCGGGTACGACCAGGTCTACAAGGACACGTCGGCGCTCCTCGACTGGGGCTTCCGGGCCGCGGGCCGGGTCACCCCGGTCGGCAAGCTGGTCGACCCGGTCAGCGAGGGCGGCCGGCCCTCGGCGGCCCCCTCCCCGGCGCCGGGACCGAACGCGGCGGGGACTGGCTCCGGCGGCTCCTCGTCGTCCTGGCCGCTTTTCGGCGCGGGCGGCGGGGCGGCGGCGCTGCTCGCCGTCGGCACGGTGGCCCTGCGCAACCGCAAGCCGCGCCGCAGGCGCAAGCACTGAGCGGTCGCCGGTAGGGGACGAGTGCGGGGGCGGCGGCAGGTTTCCGCCCCCGCGCCCGTCCCCCTCGGTTCCGTCCCAGTTCCCCCCCAGTTCCCCCCAGTTCCCCTCAGCTCCTCTTGGTTCTGCTCAACCGCCCTCAGTCGCTCTCAGTCGCCCTCCGCGATACGGGTGCCCGTGCCGCTGACCCGTACCCGTGCGTCGTCCGCCCGCAGGGTGACCGTCAGCTCGCCGGGGCGGCCCATGTCCGTACCCTGGTGGAGGGTGAGCACCGCGTCCTCCGCGACGAGGCCCAGTTCACGCGCGTACGCCCCGAACGCCGCCGCCGCGGCCCCGGTCACCGGGTCCTCGACCACACCGCCCACCGGGAACGGGTCGCGGACATGGAAGACCGTCTCCGACTCCCGCCACACCAGCTGGAGCGTGGTCAGGTCCAGGGTGCGCATGAACGCGGCCAGCCGGTCGAAGTCGTACGCGAGGTCCGCCAGCCGGGACCGGGTCGCGGCGGCCAGCACCAGATGGCGCGCGCCCGCGTAGCCGATACGGGGCGGGAGGGCCGGGTCGAGGTCGGATGCCTGCCAGCCCAGGGCGCCGAGGGCTTCCTCGACGTCGTGCCCGTCCACGTCGAGTACGGCCGGTTCGACGCTCGTCAGGGTCGCCCGCAGCGCGCCGTCCTCCTCGGCCACCGTCACCGGGACCGTGCCCGCGCGGGTGGCGAGCAGGAGATCCCCGGGGCCGTGCCGCTCGGCGAAGGCGATGGCGGTGGCGACGGTCGCGTGCCCGCAGAACGAGACCTCGGCCTTCGGGCTGAAGTACCGGACGGTGAAGGCCCGTCCGGGCTCCCCGCCAAGCCCTTCCGGCGGCGCGGTCAGGAACGCGGTCTCGCTGTATCCGAGCTCCGCGGCGATCGCGAGCTGCTCCGCGTCGTCGAGACCGGTGGCGTCCAGTACGACCCCGGCCGGATTGCCCCCTGCGGGGTCGGTGGAGAACGCGGTGTAGCGGAGTACTCCGGTGCGGTGCTGTGCGGTTGGCGTCATGTCCGTCGCCAACCGCCGGGGCGCGGGGGTCATTCCCCGGCGGGGCCCGGCCGGTTCAGGGGTCCGGCCGGTTCAGGGAGCGGGCCGGTGGGCCGGTTCAGGGGGCCGGCCGTTTCAGGGAGCGGGCCGGTTCAGGGAGCGCGCCGCGACCCGCTCCAGATGGCCGGCGAAGACGTCGGCCGCGTCCGGGGTCAGGGTGCGCAGCGCCACCATCGCCGTCACGATCACATCGCAGAGCTCGGCCTCCACGTCCTGCCAGCTGTGCGAAGCGCCCTTGCGCGGGTTCTGGCCGGTGGCGCCGATGACCGCCTGGGCCACCTCACCGACCTCCTCGGAGAGCTTGAGGATCCTGAGCAGGGTCTGCTCCTGAGGCGGCCGGGAGGCGGACTCGTCCAGCCAGGCACGGAGTTGGGCGACGGTGGTCCAGGCGTGTTCGTCCATGAACAGCACCCTGCCACGCCGGTGCCTGCGCCCGGGTACTCAGCCCGGATATTCAGCCCGGATACTCAGCCCGGATATTCAGCCCGGATACTCAGCTGGTGATGTACCCCTTGCCGGGGTGCGACCACGAGACGCTGTCCTTCTTCTTGCCGTGGGAGTCGGTCAGCGTCGCCGTGTCACGGTCGTTGTTCCAGACATACGCGCCGCGGCCCTGGTACTTGGAGGCGGTCGTGTTCTTGCCCTTGCCGGTGTAGACGGTCACCGACTGGTTCCGCTTGAGGGTGACGCTGCCGAAGGTGTAGCTGTGCCGGCTCGCGTCGGTCACCTTCCAGCCCTTGATGCTGACGGTGGACCTGCTCCGGTTCTGGAGCCGCACCCACTCGCCGTTGAGGCTCTTGTTGCTCCGGGTGTCCTTGCCCGGCGAGTCGTACTGGACCTTGCTGATCTGTACGGGCGAGGTGGCCGCCGACGCGCTCGGCGCGGTGGCGAGCAGCGTCCCCGCGAGGGCGGCGACGAGCAGGGCGGCGGGGGCCGTGGAACGTATGCGCAAGGTGCGCTCCTGGTGTGGAAAGTGTGAAGAAGCCTTGAAGTAGTGGAGTGTAGAGGGCAGTAGCGGCGGCCGTGGCCCCTTTGCCTCAACAGCAGACCCCGCCGACTGCCCACTACGTCGGCCCCCTCGCCTCAGCCGCACCCCTCGCCGTGCCGCCCCCTCGCCTCAGCCGCGCCCCACGTACGGCATCGCCGTCGCCATCACCGTCGCGAACTGCACATTCGCCCCCAGCGGCAGCCCCGCCATGTGCAGCACGGTGCGCGCCACATCCGCCACGTCCATCACCGGCTCGGCCAGCACCTCACCGCTGGCCTGTCTGATGCCGCTGCTCATCCGCTCGGTCATGTCCGTGGCGGCGTTGCCGATATCGATCTGTCCGCAGGCGATGCGGTACGGACGGCCGTCCAGCGAGAGGGACTTGGTGAGGCCCGTCAGGGCGTGCTTCGTCGCGGTGTACGCGATCGAGTCCGGGCGCGGGGCGTGCGCCGAGACGGAGCCGTTGTTGATGATCCGGCCGCCCTGCGGATCCTGCTCCTTCATGAGCCGGAAGGCGGCCTGTGCGCACAGGAACGAACCCGTCAGATTGGTGTCGACGACCTGTCGCCACGCCTCGTACGGAAGCTCCTCCACCGGCACCCCGCCGGGGCCCGAGATGCCCGCGTTGTTGAAGAGCAGGTCCAGCCGCCCCCAGCGCTCCCGCACCGCGTCGAAGAGCGCGCCCACCTCGTCGGGGGATGTGACGTCCGCCGTCACGGGGAAGGTCTCGCCCCCGGTGAGCGCGGCCGTCGCGGCCAGCTTCTCCGTACGGCGTCCGGCCAGCGCGACCGACCAGCCGGCGTCCGCCAGGGTGCGGGCGACACTGCGGCCGATGCCCGAGCCCGCGCCCGTGACCACCGCCGTTTTCCGGGAGGGCGGTGTCCGGGACGTCTGCGTCCGGGCTGTCTGCGTCCGAGAGGCGTTCGTCCGAGGGGTGTTCGTCCGGGAGGTGTTCGTCCGAGAGGTGTTCATGGGGGCGCAGATTACGACAGGACTGACCCGGAACGATCTCCGGTGCCGCCCCTGTGCCGTGTCCGCTACGCCGTGTCCGCTACGGCGTGTCCGCTACGCCGTGTCCGCTACGGCGTGACCGCTACGCCGGGTCCGCCGGATACCGGACGCCCGTCCGCTCCCGTACCGCGTCGAGCGTCCGCATCACCGCGAGCGTGCCGTCCAGCGGCACCAGCGGGGACTCGGTCTCGCCCGCGCGCAGGGCGCGCATCACCTCGGCCGCCTCGTCCTGCATACCGTGCAGCCCGCTGCCGTACTGTCCGGCGGTGAACTCCTCGGGCTCCCGGCCGTCCCGGTGCAGGACGAACCGTTCCGGGGCGAAGAAGCCGCGCGGGACCTCGATCCGGCCCCCGGTCCCCGTCACCGCCGCGGTGCGCGGGGTGTCCGCGGTCACCGAACAGTTCAGCAGCGCGGTCGCCCCGCTCTCCCAGCCCAGCAGCACCGAGGTGTCCAGGTCGACGCCCGCCGACGAGAGCACCGCGTCGGCCCGTACCCGGTCGGGCTCGCCGAGCAGCAGCTGCGCGAACGAGACCGGGTAGACACCGAGGTCGAGGAGCGCCCCGCCGCCCTGCGCCGGGTCGAGCAGCCGGTGGCCCGCGCCGAACGGCCCGGCGAGGCCGAAGTCCGCCTGTACGGTACGGATCTCGCCGATCGCCCCGTCCCGTACGAGCTCCGTCAGTCGGCGCACGAGCGGGTTGCAGTACATCCACATCGCCTCCATCAGGAAGCTGCCGCGGGCACGGGCGAGATCTGCCAGCTCGGTGGCCTCCCGCGCGTTCAGCGTGAACGCCTTCTCGCACAGCACCGCGCGCCCCGCCTCCAGGCAGAGCCCGGCGGCGGCCCGGTGAGCGGAGTGCGGCGTCGCCACGTACACGACATCGACCTCCGGGTCGGCCGCCAGCTCCGCCCAGCTGCCATGGGCGCGCGGGACACCGAAGCGACCGGCGAATCCCTTCGCGGACGCGAGCGTCCTCGACCCCACGGCGACCACCTCGGCGCCGGGGAGTCCTTGCAGGTCAGCGGTGAAGGCGGCGGCTATGCCACCCGTGGCGAGCACACCCCAGCGCACAGTCTTCTCCATCACGGCTCCCGTAAATCGTCTTTACCACACCCTGTGAGCTGAGAGCATAGAGGCCATGCCGAAGACCTCTGCCCCGGAGCACATACGCACCGGGCTCCCCGCCCCTGCCGTCGCCCGCACCACCGGAATCCTGGTCACCCTCGTCCTCGGCGGGCTCACCGCGCTGCCCGCGCTCTCGATGGACATGTATCTTCCCGCGCTGCCCGAGGTCACGGACGCGCTGCATTCGCCCGCCGCCACCGTCCAGCTCACCCTCACCGCCTGCCTGATCGGTATGGCGCTCGGACAGCTCGTCGTCGGCCCGATGAGCGACAAGTGGGGACGGCGCCGGCCGCTGCTCATCGGCATGGCCGTGTACGTCGCGGCCACCGCGGTCTGCGCCTTCGCGCCCAGCGTCGAACTGCTCATCGGCTTCCGGCTGTTGCAGGGTCTCGCGGGGGCCGCGGGCATCGTGATCGCCCGCGCGGTGGTGCGTGACCTCTACGACGGCATGGAGATGGCCCGGTTCTTCTCCACGCTGATGCTGATCTCCGGGGTCGCCCCGATCGTCGCCCCGCTCATCGGCGGCCAGATCCTCCAGATCACCGACTGGCGCGGGGTCTTCGTGCTGCTCACCGTGGTCGGCACGCTTCTGACGCTCGTGGTGTGGAAGTGGCTGCACGAGACCCTGCCGCCCGAGCGGCGGCACACCGGCGGTGTCGGGCACGCCCTGCGGACGATGCGCTCGCTCCTCGCCGACCGGGTCTTCACCGGTTATCTGATCGCCGGTGGTCTCGCCTTCGGGGCGCTCTTCGCGTACATCAGTGCGTCCCCCTTCGTGGTGCAGGACATCTACGGCGCGTCGCCGCAGACCTTCAGCCTGCTCTTCGGGCTCAACTCGGTCGGTCTGGTCGCCGTCGGCCAGATCAACGGCAAGCTGCTCGTCGGCCGGGTCAGTCTGGACAAGGCCCTCGGCTTCGGGCTGAGCGTCATCACGCTCGCCGCCACCGCTCTGCTGCTGATGACGTCCGGCGTCTTCGGCCATGTCGGCCTCTTCCCGATCGCCGCGGGGCTCTTCGTCCTGATGTCCGCGATGGGCCTGGCCATGCCGAACACCAACGCCCAGGCCCTGATGCGCACCCCGCACGCCGCGGGGTCCGCCTCGGCGCTGCTCGGCACCTCCACCTTCCTGCTCGGCGCGGTGACGTCCCCGCTGGTCGGCATCGCGGGCGAGGCCACGGCCGCCCCGATGGCCGTGGTCCAGCTGGTGTGCGGAGTGGGTGCGATGACCTGCTTCCTGGCGCTGTGCCGTCCGTGGCAGCGCAGGGCGCCGGCGGTGACGGTCGCCGGCTGAGGGCTGTCCCGTAATCCCTGGCGGGCGCACGACGACAGCTACGGCGCCTCGCCGCGTTGTCGGAACTCCCGAATACAACCAGTATGCGGACGCCCCTCCGCCTTTCGATGCACCGCATCTGACGCCGCGCGCTGATCCACCAGGGATTACGGGACAGCCCTTAGCGGAGCGGACAGGGCCGCCTGGCCGATCGGCCGGGCGGATGCGGCAGCCGGGCGCCCGGTGACCGGCCGGCCGTCCCGGCGGCGCCGAGGTCGGCCGCTCCCGTCGCCCGGCAGGTCCCGTACCGCAGCGTCGCAGGTCATCGCGGTACCGGCACTCTCTTCGAACAAATGACCAAGGGCCACCCGTTCGGCCCCGTGGTGCGAAACCCTTCACCCCCGTACGCCGTTCTGCTGCCGCGGAGAGCTTACGAACGAGGGGGGACGGGGTGGCTCTGGTCGAGTCGGTGGTCGAGCCGGTGGCTGGGTGGGTGCCGCCGTGGAGCGGGGCCGACGGCGTGTTACCCGCGCACTGGGGCGCGGACGTCGCGCCTACGGATTCTCCGGTCGGGCCCGCTGTGCCCGCTGTCCGGATCGCGCCCGCTGTCCGGGCCGCGCCCGCTGTCCGGGCCGCGCCCGCTGTCCGGGCCGCGCCCGCTGTGCCCGCTGTCCGGTTCGCGCCCACCACCCGGGCCGCGCCCGCCGCCGGAGCTGTGCGTACCGCCCGATCCGTGCCCGCCGCCGGAGCTGTGCGTACCGCCGGATCCGAGCCTGTCGCCGGAGCCGTGACCGTCGCCGATGCCGCCGCCGCTTCCCGTACCCCCGCCGTGCGGCCCGCCGCGGGCGCACTCTTCGAGGAGCTCTCATGAGGACACCCGAGATCGCCGTGACCGGACTGGGGATGATCACCCCGGGCGGGGCCGGTACGGCCGAGACCTGGGAAGAGGTGTGCGCGGGCCGGCCCACCGCTCGCCGGCTGCCCGAACTGCGGGGCCTGCCCGTCGACTTCGGCTGCCCGGTGGACGGTGTCGATCTGGACGCGGCGGTCGGCGGCCGTAAGACCTGGCGTATGCACCGCTTCGTGAAACTGGCGCTGATCGCCGCCCGGCAGGCCGTCGCCGACGCCGGGCTCGATCCCGCAGGCTGGGACCCCACCCGGGTGGGGGTGGTGATCGGTGTCGGCGTCGGAGGTGTCTCCGTACTCGCCGACAACGTTCTGCGGCTGGACGCCGAAGGGCCCGGCGCGGTCTCCCCGCTGCTGGTGCCGATGATGATCCCCAACGCGGCCGCGGGTGAGGTTGCCATCGCGCTGTCGGCGCACGGGCCGAGTCTGGCCCCCGTCACCGCCTGCGCGTCCGGCGCCACGGCCATCGCCGTCGCCCGCGATCTGCTGGCCTCCGGGCAGTGCGACGTGGTGGTGGCCGGAGGAGCGGAGTCGGTGCTTCAGCCGCTCGTGGTCTCCGGTTTCGCGCAGATGGGCGCGGTCTCGCGGCGCTGTGACGACCCGGCGGGGGCGTCCCGGCCGTTCGCCGGGGACCGGGACGGATTCGTGATCGCCGAGGGCGCCGGGGTGCTGGTCCTGGAGCGGGCCACCGACGCGGCGGCCCGGGGACACCGGGCGCGGGCGCTCCTGGCCGGGGTGGGCGCCACCACCGACGCCCACCATCCGACCGCCCCCGACCCGGCGGGCCGCTGTGCGCAGGCGGCCGTCGAAGAGGCGCTGCGCGACGCGGGCTGGAGCCCGCATGATGTCGGCCACGTCAACGCACACGGCACCTCCACACCGCTCAACGACGCGATGGAGGCCGAAGTGATCTCGCGGGTGTTCCCGCACTGGCCACCGGTGACCTCGGCCAAGGGCGTCCTCGGGCACTCGCTCGCGGCAGCCGGGGCGATCGAGGCCGCGCTGACCGTACTGACCCTGGAGGAGGGCGTCATCCCGCCGATCGCCAATCTGGACGCTCCAGCCGTGGAGTTCGACCTGAACTGTGTGACCAAGCAGGCGCGCGGCGAGTCCGTGGAGCGGGCCGTCAGCCACTCCTTCGGCTTCGGCGGGCACAACGTGGTGCTGGCCTTCCAGCGGGGGGAATGACCCATGGCCATGGAGACGTTGTCCGCGCCGTCCGCGCCGACCTCGCCCGGTACAGCAGAAGCGACGGAGGCAGCAGAGGCGGCTGAGGCAGCAGAGGCGGCTGAGGCAGCAGAGACGGCTGAGACAGCAGAGACGGCTGAAGCAGCAAAGACGGCTGAGGTATATGCGGCTGCTGAGGCGGCCGGGTGCCCCCCGGCCGTGCACGGCGATCTGGTCCGGGTGCTGTTCGGTGACGACCACCGGGCCACCCACGGCCCCTGGCGTGCCCTTCTCGCCACGGAGCCCTTCCGGCGCAGGTCCGGTCTCACCCCGGATGAGCAGCTACGACTGGCGTACGCCCGGCTGCGCACCCTCAACTCCACGCTGGACAGCGCCTTCCGGCTGGCCGCCGACCCCGTGGCACTGGCCGCCCTGCACGAGTGGCTCAGCCCGGTCGACGCCGCGCTGACCACAGTCGCCGGTATCCACTACAACCTGTTCCTGGGCACCCTGCTGGACCACGATGCCGACGTGCGGCGGGATCTGTCCGACTTCGCGGACCTGACCCGCGTCGGGACCTTCCTCTGTACGGAGATCGACCACGGGAACGACGCGACGGCGCTGGAGACGACCGCCGTCCACGACCGGGCCAGGGGCGGATTCCTGCTGCGTACCCCGCATGCGGGCGCGCAGAAGTTCATGCCCAACACCAGTGCGGTGGGCGGCCCCAAGAGCGGAGTGGTGGCGGCCCGGCTGCTGGTCGACGGCAAGGACCTCGGCGTGTTCCTGTTCCTGACCCCGCTGACCGGGGCTGACGGGCCGCTGCCCGGTGTACGCGTCAGGCGGCTGCCGCCGCGTATAGGCAGCGTGGTCGACCACTGCCTGACCTCCTTCGACGATGTCTTCGTGCCGTGCGAGGCGCTGCTCTCCGGGGTGCAGGGCCGGCTCGACGCCGATGGCGCCTTCAGCAGTGAGGTGGTCAGCCGGCGCAGCCGCTTCCTGCTGTCGATCGGCCGTGTCACCGCGGGCAAGCTGAGCATGAGCGCCTGCGCGGTGGGGGCGGTCAGGGCGGCGCTGGCGGTGGCGGTCCGCCATGGCTCGCACCGGTTGATCGGCGGGGTACGGGCGCCCGAGCGGGTGCCCGTCATGGCGCACCGCAGCCACTACGCACCCCTCGCGGGCGCGCTGGCCACCGCGTACGCGATGACGCTGCTGCACCGCGACGTCGTACGCAGCTGGACGGAGCATCAGGACATCCCCGCCGATGCCGAGCGGCTGGTCGCCGTCGCCAAGGCGTGGATCACCTGGGAGGCGCGTGCCGTCCTGGCCGAGTGCCGTGAACGGTGCGGTGCCCAGGGGCTGTTGGAGCACAACGGCCTCGCCGCCCTGGTCACCGGGATCGAGGGGGCGATCACCGCCGAGGGCGACAACCTCGCCATCCACGCCAAGGCGGCGGCCGGGCTCGTGTCGGGCCACCGCCCGCCACCGCCCGCCGCGGCCCCGGCCGGCCGCGAACTGACCGATCCCGCCTACCTCCTGGAACTGCTCGCCGCCATCGAGTGCGTCGAACTCGACCGGGCCCGCGCCGCGATGCGCGAGGCCCCGCCGGGCGACGCACTCGGCCGGTGGAACGCGGGGGCGGCCGCCGCCCTGCGGGCCGCCACCGCGCACGCCCAGCTCCGGGCCGCCAGGGCTGTCGCCGCGGCCGCGGACACCCTCCCGCCGGACTCCGCCGCGGGGGAACTGCTGCGCACCTTGGGCCGGCTGTTCGCCCTGGAGCGCATCGCGCCCCGGAGCGGTGATCTGCTGTACGGGGGTTTCCTTGAGGGCCGTCACATCGGTGCGCTCCCGGCAGAGGTGGACCGGCTGACCGCCCGGGTCGCGGGGCGGGCACGGCTGCTGGCCGACGCGTTCGACCTGCCGGACGAGTGGCTGGCGGATGTGCCGGTCGCGGGCGCCGGATACGCGTCGGCGTACGACGACCCCGAGGGGCCCTGGCACCGTAGGCCGGGGGAGGCGTACCCGTGAACCGGTTCCTGCTGCGCACCGTCCTGGTCGGGTACTGGGGGACGGTCCATGTGCTGTCCCGTCTCTGCCGCCAGGACCTCTGAGGCCGGGGCCTCTGCTGCGGCGGCCTCTGCCGCGGGGGCCCGGGGGCGGCCATGGACCGGAGAGCGGCCCCGGCCAGGGGGAGCGGCCCGGAGCCGGCTTGAGGCCCGGTGTGGGCCGGGTGCGGGATCCGGTGTGAGGCCCGGGTGCGGGATCGGGGTGTGGGATCCGGTACGGGGGCCGGTGCCCGTTCCCGTGGGGTGAAAAAACCTTCCCTCACCGCGTAACCGGAGGTTCGTTCAACCGTTGGACCGACGTCCACGAGCTGTGATTCATCCGCATTGAGCATGCTTTGCGGGCTGCTCCACCGCTCCCACCCGCCTGCTCCACCAGGCCCGTCCGCTCCGAATGAAGGGGAATGTCATGTCCGAGCTGCACCCGACCCTTGTCGACGTCCTCACCCACACCTTCAAGGTCCCCGCCGCCGAACTCCGCCCCGAGGCCACCATGGAAGACCTGGAGATGGACTCCCTCGCGGTCGCGGAGCTCGGCGTGATCGTCAAGGAGACCCTCGGTGTCGACGCCGATGCCGACTCCGCGTACAAGGGGGCCACTCTGGGCCGCATCAGCGACTTCCTGACCGCGTCCACCGTGGCCGGTTCCCGATGACGCTTCCCCCTGTCGCCGTCACCGGTCTTGGCATGATCACCCCGGCCGGCAACGACACGGAATCCACCTGGCGGGGGGTGTGCACGGGGCGCTCCACGGCCCGTACCGTCCCCGAACTGGACGGCTGCGCCATCGACTTCGCCTGCCGGGTCACCGGTATCGACCTGGCCGACGCGGTCGGCGGCCGGACCGTCTACCGCATGGGCCGCTACGTCAGGCTCGCGGTGCTCGCCGCCGAGGAGGCCGTCGCCGACGCCGGGCTCTCCCCGGCCGGCTGGGACGGCACCCGGGTCGCCATCGTCATCGGGACCAGCAGCGCGGGATCGAGCGGGCTGTACGAGCAGTCGGTCGCCCTGGAGCGCCGGGGCCCCGAGGCGATCTCGCCTCTGGGCACCCTGCTCACCGTCCCCAACATGGCCGCCGCGGAGGTCGCCGTACGGCTGCGCAGCACGGGGCCGAGCCTGGCGCCCTGCACGGCCTGTTCGTCGGGCGCCACCGCGCTCTCGGTGGCGCGCGATCTGCTGGTCACCGGGCAGTGCGACATCGCCGTCGCGGGTGCCACCGAATCGATCGTCGACCGGCTGGCCCTGACCGGGTTCGCACGGTCGGGCGCCGGGGCGATGCGTGCCGGGGAGGAACCCCCGGCCATCAGCCGCCCGTTCGCCGCCGACCGCCGGGGCCTCGTGATGGGGGAGGGGGCGGCCGTCATGGTCCTGGAGCGCGAGGCCGACGCCCTGGCCAGGAACGTCGCCCCGCGCGCCCTGCTGGCCGGGACGGGCGCCACCACCGACGCGTACCACCCGACCAGCCCCCGGCCCGACGGTTCGGTCGCCCGTGCGGCGGTGGACGCGGCGCTGCGGGACGCGGGCTGGTGCGCGGCGGACGTCGGCCACGTCAACGCCCACGGCACATCGACCCTGCTCAACGACGCCACCGAGGCCGGGCTGATCGCCCGCGCCTATCCGCACCGGCCTCCGGTGACCGCGCCCAAGGGTGTGCTCGGCCACTGCATGGGTGCGGCGGGGGCGATCGAGGCCGGACTGACGGTCCTCACCCTCCAGCACGGACTCGTACCGCCCATCGCCAACCTGACCGCTCCCGCGCCGGAGTTCGACATCGACTGCGTGACCAAACAGCCCCGCCGGGTACGGCTGTCGCGCGCGGTCAGCCACTCCTTCGGCTTCGGCGGGCACAATGCCGTGCTCGCCTTCGAGCGGGGCTGACGGGGTGGGTGTTGTGCTCGGCTGCTGAGGGGGTCGGCGGGGTTGGTGCGTCTGGTGTTTCTGGCAGTGCCGACGGGGCTGGTGCGTCTGGTGGTGCTGGCAGGGCTGGTGCGGCTGGCGGGCCAGAGCGCGGGGGCGGGGCCGCCCGGGGCCGGGAGGGTCCGGGGCCGGGAGGGTCCCCAGGCACGGAAGGGGCCGGGGCAGCCAGCATCTAGACTCCTCCGGTGAACGCCTCGCTCCCCACCGCCGAAGCCCTGCGCACCGCCCTGGCCGGGCTCCTCGACGGGCTGCCGCCCAAACAGGCCGCCCAGGCCGTCGAGCGGCTGATCGCCAACTACCGGGGGACCACCCCCACCGGGACCCCGCTGCTGCGCGACCGTTCGGACGTCGCCGCGTACGCCGCGTACCGGATGCCCGCCACCTTCGAAGCCGTACGGGCGGCGCTCGCCGCCTTCCGTGCCGCGGTGCCCGGATGGGTGCCCGCCCGGCACACCGACATCGGCGGGGGCACCGGCGCGGCGAGCTGGGCGGTGGCCGGGGCCTGGGACGACCCGGACGAGCAGGCGGAGGCCGACGGGACCGGTGGGGCCGACGGGACCGATGGTGCTGGTGGGGCCGGTGGGACAAAGGGCCCCCGGCGTACCACCGTGCTGGACTGGGCGGACCCCGCACTCGTACTGGGCCGTGAACTGGCCGCGCACTCCGGCTCCTCCGCACTGCGCACGGCCGACTGGCAGCGCACCCGTATCGGACCGGGGCTCACCTTGGAGAGCACCGATCTGGTGACGGTCTCGTACGTCCTGGGGGAGCTGACCGAAGCCGGCCGCACCGCCGTGGTGGACGCCGCGGCCCAGGCCGCCCAGGCGGTCGTGGTGGTCGAACCCGGCACCCCCGACGGCTATCTTCGGATCATGGCGGCCCGGGACCGCCTGGCCGCGGCCGGACTGCGGACCGCCGCCCCCTGCCCCCACAGCGACGCCTGCCCCATCGTGCGCGGCACGGACTGGTGCCACTTCTCGGCCCGGGTGAGCAGATCCTCGCTGCACCGCCAGGTCAAGGGCGGCTCACTGGCGTACGAGGACGAGAAGTTCAGCTATGTCGCCGCGTTCAGGGGCGAGGTGGCGACCGTGCCGTCCCGGGTCGTACGCCGACCGCAGATCCGCAAGGGCCTGGTCCAGCTGGAACTCTGCACGGCGGCGGACGAACTCACCCGCGAGACCGTCTCCAAGCGCCACGGCGACCTCTACCGCGCGGCCCGCGACACGGCGTGGGGCGACCCGTGGCCGCCGCCTGGCACCGAGCCGATGCCCGTGCCTGGACGGTGAATCGGACTTCTGCCGCCGAGCACTCCGAGGAGCCGGCGCAGAGCATCACATCGGTCACCAGCGCGGGTCAGCCGGTGGCCTTCAGGAAGACCGCGACCGCGGGAACTGTCCCGTGCCGGACGATCGCTTCGCAGGTCCTCCGGAGCAACTGTTCCCTCTCGCCGAGCTGACCCCGCCCATGAGAGCCACTGCCTCCTCGGCGGTGCCCACAGCGCCGTCGAGGTCGCCCAGCTCACGGAAAGCAGCCGCCTTGCGGGCAGGACAGATCGCGGTCCCCCCCCCGTGACTCCCCTCCGCACGGTTCCTTCGTCGAAGGCACGCGCCGTCCTCACCCAGGCCGGCCCCCTGCGCCATGATGCCGACCGAGCCCCGCCCACATACCCCGGGCGCCGGGGCGTCGCCCTCACGCTGGGGGCCCAACGGGCCGCCCCGGCAGGCGGGGTGCCCGATATGCTGCCCGCGCCCCGTCGCCTCGGACCGGGCCTGGGACAGATGCGGGACGACGATGGCCGATCACCACCCCATGAACCACCGGGCGCCTGCCGCTGAACATCGGGTCGCCGTGCTCTCCGCCGGCTCCTGGGGCACGGCCTTCGCCACCGTTCTCACCGACGCGGGCAACGAGGTCGTTCTGCACGCCCGCAGGGCCGAAGTCGCCGACGCGATCAATGTGCGACAGGAGAACCCGGACTACTTGCCCGGCGCACACCTGGCCCATCAGGTGACAGCGACCACGGACCCGGCGGAGGCGCTGGCGGGCTCCGACTACGCCGTCATCTCCATCCCCGCCCAGTCGCTCCGCACCAACCTCATCCGGTGGGCGCCGCTGATCGAACCGCAGACCGTGATCGTCAGTCTGATGAAGGGCATCGAAGTCGGCACCGGTCTGCGGATGAGTGAAGTGATCACCGAAGTGACCGGCGTTGCCCCCAAGCGGATCGTGGTGCTGTCCGGCCCCAACCTCGCCGAAGAAATCGCCGCACGCCGACCCGCCGCCTCTGTCATCGCCAGTAGCCACGAGGACACCGCGACCGCCTTCCAGACCGCTTGCATGACGCCGTCCTTCCGCCCGTACACCAACACCGACATCGTGGGATGCGAACTCGGTGGCGCGGTCAAGAACGTCATCGCCCTGTCCATCGGTCTCGCCTCCGGTATGGAGCTGGGAGACAACGCCGGTGCGCTGTTGATGACTCGCGGCCTCGCCGAGACGATCCGCCTCGGGCAGGCACTTGGAGCCGGCCCGCAGACCCTCGCCGGTCTTGCCGGCCTCGGTGACCTCGCGACCACCTGCTCCTCACCGCAGTCCCGTAACCGCACCTTCGGCGAACATCTCGGCCGGGGCGTGACCCTCGAACAGGCCACCACCGCCACCCGTCAGACCGCCGAAGGCGTCAAGTCTTCCGAATCGATCCTGGAGCTTGCTCGTCGCCACGGAGTGGAGATGCCCATCACGGAGGTCGTGGTCGACGTGGTGCGAGGGCGGATCAGCGTCGCCGAGGCCGCAGTACGGCTGATGTCGCGGGCACCGAAATCCGAACGCTCCAGGGCGAAGGGATTCAGCCAATGACGAGAGCCCTCGAGTCAAGTGAAAAGGTGATCGCGCTGGTCTGTGGCAACGAGAAGAGCGCGAACCATGCCGACGGCTGTGACGTTGACATGCTGGATGCTGCGGAGCGGGAGATGGGCCTCGTATTCCCTCCGTCCTACCGGCGTCTCCTCGAAGAATTCGGCACCTGGGAAATCGCCGGGAAGGAGTTCTTTGGCGTATACAAGTCGCCTGCCGGAGGGGATGCCCTTTTGGGAACTGTCGAGCAAACCCTGGAGGCTCGTCATCAGATCGGTCTGCCGGCCGACCTGATGGTCGTCATGGTCGATGACGTATGGGCCTATGTTGTCCTCGACACTTCCCAGGGAGACCAGGACGGCGAGTGCCCAGTGTTCGCCTGGAATCCCGGACTTCCGGGTCGTGACAGCATGGAGAGGGTTGGAGGGAACTTTGGGTCCTTCGCCCTGGAAGAGTGTCAGCGAGCCATGAGTACGTAGAGGCAGGCGCATTCAGCATTGAGGGCGGGCGGAATTTCTTCCGCCCGCCCTCGTGGTTTCGTGGAGCTCCGGCGTTTTCGCGGTCTGGACTCAGCGGAGGTATGTCTGCTGCCATTCGATCGAGGTCATGGTGAGCGCGGCGTCAGCGAGGGACTGGGCGGAGGCCGTCTTGAGCTTGGCGACGCTGCTGTCGATCCAGGGCTGGACGTTCGAGCAGCCCTGTTCGCGGTACTCGACGGCTTGGATGAGGCATTCGAGTTTGTCCGCGTCGTGCGCGCAGATCACTTCGAGGGAGTCGCCGTTCTCGTACTCCTCCACGATTCGCTGGGCCCCGTCCTTCACAGCGGGGTGCGCGGCGGATACCTGGTCCGCTGTGACCTTTTCGTTGCCGGTGGCTTCGAGGTAGCGGCGACCGACATGAGGGATGTCGCTGACACGGGTCTCCTGGGTGTCGTGCCAGAGCCCGAGAAGGGCCGTCTTCGCGGGGTCGGCGCCCTCCATCATGGCGAGCACGGAGCCGATGAGAGCCACGCGGAACGAGTGCTCGGCGATCGTCTCGGGGTCCTTCACCCCGGCGATCCACCATCCTGTCCGTTTGGCGCGCTTGAGCATCCCCATCTCCAGCAGGAAGCCCGTGGTGCCCTTCGCCTGCTCCTGCTCTGTGTCCGCCATGAAACCCGTCCTCCGATGTGTCATCTGCGGTTCTCGCGTAGAACGTAATGCACCGAACTGAGTTCCCGCCTCGATCGCGGGGAGATCCGGTCGTGATCAAGAAGTCGGGCGGTGTGTGCGCTCAGACTGGCCGCCAGGTCAGGGTCTGCCAGGGGCAGCCATCGTGTGGTGGTCAGCAAGGCCCAGAGCGAGTGGACGTACAGGTCCGTGTACGCCGGAGCCTCGTGGAGGCCGGCCACGAGCCCACGCAGGAGACTCACGGGTTCCCAGCCGGTCCACCCCTGTCGCATAAACCTGTCGTCTGGCTGCGGTTCACGGATCGAACCGAGCCAGTAGGCCCAGTAGTTGAGGTTAGCGGTTTCGGCGATGTCGTCGTCCGCCAGACCCCGGTCGATGAAGTCCAGTAATGGCTGACCGTCACCAAGCCGCGCTAAGGCGGCGGCAGTTGACCGTGCGCTCGCCCAGTGGGATGTCCAGCCTCGGGCGGCGATAAGGAGGCCAGAATGGCTACCGCAGTTGAGACCGGCGTTCGTGTCTGGGGGGTGCCTCTATGTCGTTCGTCAAGGCATCCCTGCCGGGGTCTGGGGGCGGGTGGATGGTGGGGTTATGCGGCGAGTTCGACGTCCTTCGGTGTCCGGGATTCGTAGAAGGTTCCGTCGCGGAGCATGGCGAACAGGACGCTGATGCGTTGGCGGGCGAGGCGGAGGAGGGCTTGGGTGTGGGTTTTGCCGCGGGCTCGCTGTTTGTCGTAGTAGGTGCGGGAGGCGGGATCGGCGTTCATGCAGGCGAAGGCGGACAGGAACATGGCCCGTTTGAGCTGCCGGTTTCCGCCTCGTGGGGCGTGTTCGCCGTGGATCGAGGTGCCGGAGGACTTCGTTGTCGGGGCGAGGCCGGCGTAGGAGGCGAGGCGGGCGGCGGTGGGGAAGTTGGTGCCGTCGCCGATGGTGGTCAGCAGGACTGCGGCGGTCCTGACGCCGACGCCGGGCATCGAGGTCAGGACCTGGGAAAGAGGGTGGGCCTCCAGCAGGGTGTTGATCTGGGCTTCGAGGGTCCGGCGCTGTTCGTGGACGGCGGCGAGCGAGCGGGCCAGGGACGGGATCACGATGTCGAGGGTGCCGGTGCCGGGAACGGTGACGGTCTGCTCGTCCAGAGCGTCGAAGACGTTGTCGATCAGCCGTGCGGCCATGCGCGGGGCTTTCGGGCGGATCAGCTCGACAAGGCGGCGTCGGCCGGCTTTGCGCAGGGCGGCCGGGGACCCGTAGCGCTCCAGGAGCCAGGTGGCGGCCTGGTGGTCCAAGCGGGGGCCCAGGACGCGCTCCAGCGACGGGTGGAACTGGGTGAGCAGGCCGCGTATCCGGTTGCTGGTGCGGGTGGCCTCGGCGGCGAGGTCCTGGTCGAAGCCGGTCAGGACGGTGAGCTCGGCGGTGATCTCGTCGGTGAGTTCGAGCGAGCGCAGGGTGTGGGGCAGGGTCCGGGCGGCGTCGGCGATGACGGCCGCGTCCTTGGCGTCGGTCTTGGCCTCGCCAGGGTAGAGGTCGGCGATCCGGCGCATGGCCAGGCCGGGCAGGTAGGCCACTTGGCAGCCGGCGTCGCGGGCGACGGCCAGGGGCAGGGCGCCGATGGAGGCGGGCTGGTCCACGATGACCAGGACGCTGCCGAACTTCGCGGTCAGCTTGTCGAACACGACCCGCAGCTTCGGCTCGCTGTTGGGCAGCTGCTTGTCGAAGATCTTCTTCCCGGCCAGGGTGAGCCCGTGCCCGTGATGGGCGCTCTTGCCGACGTCCAGGCCCAGGAACACGCCCACGTCTTCAATCTCGAACATCGCGTCCTTCCAGGGGATTTGGCGGTGCCGGCCTCGGCTCGGGTGTCGTGCTCACGCATCCACGTTATGCAGACCTGCCGCCCGCGAACTGTCCGGCATTGCGCCGGACCGGACGGTGGCCGGACCTCTCATCAGCGTCTCCGACGAACACCCCCGGACCCGGTGACACCACCCCCCAGGTCATGCCTTCGACAGGGGGACACAGTCATGCCGGGCCCGGAGGCCAGCGGCCCCGTTGCAGGACCGCGAAAAACATAACGGGGGGCCGGTCGACCGCCCCGTACCCGACCGTCGCCCGTCGCCCCCACGCGTCGGTCACGCTCGATCCCGAAACCCAGCTCGGCGTCTACACCGACCGGATGGGCACGGTGATCGAGATGGGCAAGTACGGGACCAGCAAGGGCACGGAGACGAACACGACCACGAACTCGGACTCATCGCCCGACCAGGGCCACGACCACGACTCAGAGCGGGACTGACCGGTGACCGACGGGAGAGCGGTGCTCGTGGCCACGGAGCTGGATGACCTCACCGCCGACATGGTGATCAGCCAGCTGAACCGGCGCAACGTGCCCGTGGCCAGGTTCAATCCCGCCGACATCGGGGCGACTCTGACGGTCTCCGCCCGGTTCGGAAGCTGCCCGACCCCCGTGGCCGGGCAGCTCCGGACACCATCGCGGACCGTGGACCTGACCCATATCCGATCGGTGTACTGGCGCCGCCCGGTATGGCCCTCCTTCGGCCACCTCGACAATGACGACGCACGGTTCGCGGCGGCGCAGACCCGCTACGGACTCGGCGGGACCCTGTACTCCCTCGACGGACCGCTGTGGGTCAACCACCCGCTGCGGAATGCCGCCGCGGACTACAAGCCCGCCCAGCTCGCCGTAGCCCAGCGTCTCGGACTGGCCGTGCCGCCGACGCTGGTCACGAACGACCCGGACGAATCCCGGTCCTTCATCGGCGCCCACGATCGGGTGATCTACAAGACGCTCCGGTGGACGCCCTACCAGCGCGATGGGGTTGCCGTTACCGGCTGGGCCGACCGCGTCACCGCGGCCGAGATCGACGCGAGCGTGTCCCTGGTGCCGCACCTGTTCCAGGCCGTCGTGGACAAGGCGGCCGACCTCCGCGTCCTGGTCGTCGGCGGCGAGGTGTTCGCCGTACGGATCGAGTCCGGGATGCTGGACTGGCGCAAGGACTACTCGGCGCTGTCCTACCGGGTGGTGGACCTGCCCACCCGGCTGGAGAAGGTGCTCCATGCGTACCTCGATCACTTCGGGCTGGTCTCGGGGAGCTTCGACTTCGCCGTGGACAAGGCTGGCGACCTCTGGTGGCTGGAGCTGAACCCGAACGGACAGTGGGGGTGGCTGGAGGAATCCACGGGCCTCGCGATGTCCGTTGCATTCGCTGAACTGCTGACGCAAGGAGTTGCCCCATGACCGGCACCGCTGCTCAACGGCGCGCCCTCGCCGAACGGCTGACGCAGGCCGGTGTCCTCTCCAGTCCCTGCTGGCGGGCGGCAGTGGAGACCGTGGTGGACATGCTGGAGAAGCTGGAGGTGGGGGACGGGCATCAGGTGCTGGAGATCGGTACGGGGACCGGTTACTCCTCCGCCCTGATGTGCTTCCGCCTCGGCGAGGACAACGTCACCACGATCGAGGTGGACCCGGACGTCTCAGCCCGTGCGGACGCCGCGCTGGAGAAGGCCGGGTACTCGACGTGGACCGTCACCGGAGACGGCCTCCTTGGCCACCCTCGCCGCGCACCGTACGACCTTGTCATCGCTACCTGCGCCGTGCGTCGAATCCCTTACACCTGGATCAGGCAGACCAAGCCGGGCGCCATCGTCCTCGCCACGGTCGGCGGGTCTTGGCAATACGGCACCGGGCTGGCGAAGGTCATGGTCGCCGAGGACGGGACCGCCAGGGGCGGGATCATCGGCCGCAGCTCGTTCATGCAGGCCCGCTCCCAGGCGGAGGTACCGGTCGTCGGGGACTTGTCCGCCCGCATCGCCTACCCCGACAGCGAGCGTGTAGCCAAGGTGCACCCGCTACTCCTCGAAGAGTGGATGCCTGCGTTTCTCGCGCAGCTCGCTGCTCCGGGGGCGCGCTTCACCCGCGCCACATCGCTGGAGGGCAACCGGCTGTTGCACCTCTTCGATCCGGACCGAGAATCCTTCGCATCGTTCACGGAGAACGACGGCACCTGGACAGTCCGCCAGGGCGGCCCCGCGGCCCTTTGGGACGCGATCGAGCAGACCCTCACCGCCTGGCACGAGGCGGACAGCCCCGACATCACCGCGGTACAGCTCCACATCACACAGGAGACCCACACCTACTGGATCGACGGCCACCCCGCGCTTCGATGGCAGCACCACCTCATCTGATCGGGGTACCGCAATCACCAGCCACGGCGCACCCCTCTGCTGGGAGCAGGGGTCGCCGGAGCGAGGGGCGCCGAGCCCTTGTCGGAGTCGGCGGAGCGCCGCGCTGAGAAGATCGGATGCCTTCGAGCCGTTCCGCTGGTGCCCGGCAGCGGCCCGAAGGGCTCACACCTCAACGCCGGATGTGCCGAAGCCATAGTCCACGTCTTGATGATCGATCTCATAAGCCGCAGACACACTCGCGAATCGACCCTGAACTGGCGCGACACCTGAACCTCGAACCACACAATCTCGCCAGGACAAAACGTTCTTCAAGGAAGCCCTCAGCTATGCGGCCGACGCCACCACCACCGCGTCCTGGGCCATCGCCTCACTGGCCCGCACGGTCAACTACGAGAACCAGGCCACCGCCGATGCGGCCGCCGTCGACCGGGCAGCGGGCCGGCCGAGGGCTACGTCAGGGAAGTCAGGACGCCGCCGGCCTCACCGAGGCCGCCCTCGAAGGACTCGGTGCGAAGTCTCTCGACGACTTAGACGGTGTCCTACATGGTGAGTTGGGGTAGCCCATCACGATGAGGAGTGGGCGGTGGGACTGGATCGTGCCGGACGGGTTGTGGGAGATCACGGAGCAGTCGGCGTCCGCATCGCCCGCAAGGGCATCGAGTCCAGCGAACGATTGGGCCGCCGCAGGTGGGCTATCGAGCCGTGTCTGACCTGCTACCGCACACTCAACCACCGCTACGAACGCCACCCCTCCAATTATCTGGCCTTTCTCGGCTGGCGAACTCCCACACCCACGAGGTCCAGGATCGCGGCAAATTCCGGTTCACCTCAGTTTTCCCTGCCTGAGGAACGCGGCTTGCATGATTCTTCTCTACTCCGTCATTCGCGTGGTTCATGGGGTGGCGATTCGAATGTTGCTGTCCTGTACCGGCCGGGACTTGCGAGACTGGTGTGCAGAGCCCGATCGGCTCCTGGACGAGTGCGCCGAATCCAGCCACGACAAGACGGCGCTGGGAGTGTCTGTCATGGCATGGATCGTGTTGGTGTTGGCCGGAGTGTTCGAGGCGGTGTGGGCGACGGCGCTTGGAAAATCGGAGGGCTTCCACCGTCTACTGCCGAGCAGCGTGTTCGTTGCCGGCCTGGTGATCAGCATGGCGGGCTTGTCCTATGCTCTGCGGACACTGCCGGTAGGTACTGGATATGCAGTCTGGGTGGGGATTGGAGCGGTACTCACTGCCACGTACGCGATGGTCTTCGACGGGGAGTCGGCCAGCGTGCTCAAGCTCCTGCTGTTGGCAGGCATTATCGGCTGCGTCGCGGGCCTGAAGCTGGCGGACTGAGAGCCATTCCGAAATGTAGCAGAAGATCATCAGCATCAGACCGGAAGAAAATTTCCCAGTGTGCTGCGTCAGGAAAGGCGACTACTTCCGGGGCCTGCAAGTCATCGTCGGGGCAGGCGAGCGGCTCCGGACCGTCTCCATCACCGATCTGCTTCCCGAAAGCTACGTCTGGGCCGACCACCAGCTCGACACTGAGGAGACCGAGCCGCTCAGCACGAGCTGCCCGTCAGACGTAAACGGGGGCGAACGTTGCCTGATCCGGCACTAGTTGGCTGCCACCCGCACCGGCGGCCAAGCACAATAGATCGTCGGCAGGGGCGTCTGGCGAGCTGAAGGCACGATAATTGCAACATCCGGTAAACCTGGACGGCCGGGATGAGTATTCATGGCGGTTATGGAAGGAGCCAGACGAAGAACCAGGCGAACTCCGGCAGGGTCGGGCCCCTGCCGGAGACTGCTGGTTTCAGCGTGGAGTGCGCCTTTCATCTCAACTCGAGACAGACCCCGGAAGGCTCACGCGCTTGTGATCAGCAGGTTCGCCGTGCCAGTCATGTTGGTGACGCCAGCAGTGGAGAGGCAGGCTAGGAGGTTCGGTTGAATGAAGATGTTGACGGCTAGAACGGCGTCGCCGGCGAACTCTCCAGCGGTGACGGTACCTATGCCTGTGGAGACGTACGTGTTGGCGACCACAGTGTTGGTGACCGAGGCTGTGATCGTGCTGGTACGGCCATTGTTCCAGGTGATCGTGAAGCTGCCGGTGCCACTGGGTAGCAGCTGCAGACACGATGCCGAGACCCCAGTCGCCGAGTTAGGGCCGAACCCTCCCGAGGAGAGCGTGGAGTCGGAGGACGAGAGGCACTGGTAGTTTCCCTGGGTGGTGATTGTGTGACTTTGTGTTTCCAGGTGGAGACCAGGGTTGTAGGACACGCTGAGAGTCGATGTGGTGGGCGTGCATTCGACGTCGGCAACTGCGGCGTGCGCCGAAACGCTTCCGCCCAGCACGCTCATCACGACTGCCGCCATGAACAGGATGGCTGCCGCGATTCTGCTAGCTCGAGTAGGGAATTGCAGGATCTTGAAGTGGTTCACCGTGACCCTCCGATCACGAGCAGAGCGTTACATAAACTAAAAGTGACCCATCCTCCACACCGCGTCAACGTCGTCCTCAATGTTGGTAGGTTATTTTCTTTTAGCGGATGCAGCAGTTTGGGACAATTCGGTCACAACAGTGCGGATATATACCGAATTAGCTCCGCCAGGATTTCCTCTTGCGAGCCCCGGCTGCGTGTGGGCTAGCGCAAACGATCGTGGAGGTCACGGAGGGCGACCCAGTTCCGGTCCTCATCGGCATCGGCAATGACCCTCAACACGCGTACTCCACGGTGCCGCCAGGCCCACGTCGGAAGTCGGCTGTAGCCGCCGCCAGCCGCCGTACTTCTCCGGCGGCTGGACCCCCTGCGGTCCAGTAACGACTCCCGCAACAGCATCAAGTACGGCGACCTTGCGGTTTTAGGCCGTGTCCTACTTGGTCAGGTCGAGGAAGCGTTTGTAGCAGCAGAGGGCGGCAGCAAGTCCGAGAAAGGCCAGGTAGTTGCCTGGTTGGCGCTCGTAGCGGTGGTTGAGTCTGCGGTAACCGGTCAGCCAGGACATGGTGCGCTCGATGACCCACCTGCGACGGCCGAGGCGCTCGCTAAACTTGATGCCCTTGCGAGCGATGCGGACACCGATGTGCTTGCCCCATAGCTATCGCCGCAGGTGAGGAATGTCGTACGCCGTGTCGGCATGCAGACGTTGCGGCTTCGAATCGGTCGCGTGGGGTTCCTGTCCCATGTGGAAATGGGTCAGCATCGGCTTCAGGGCGAGGCTGCCGTGGGTGTTGGCAGCGGAGAGTCCCAGCCGTAGGAACGCGCTGATCAGGATCTTGCTGTCGGCGGGAATCATCGCCACGCCGGAAAACGACCCCATGAACCCGGACCACGTCTTGGTGTTCGGGACGGTGTCGGACCTGCCGCCCGCCTTGAGCCCCACGTTCGGTCCACCAGGAATCTAGCCCGATCGTTCATGGAACATCCTGCACGAACCCCGGTTGCCGAGCCGGCCGACCATGCTCCCCGGGCACTCCGACGGGGAAACCGACCACCAGGATCCACCAACGAGCTCAAGCAGTGGCGCGGCCCTGCCACCCGCGACGACACGACCGCCACCACCTACCTCGCAGGACTCCACCCCGCCGCAGTCCTTCCTCTCATCAGCAAGGTGATCCGGAAGAATCGGCCCAGCCACAGCGCCGATCTGCCGAAGCAGCCTACGAACGCAGCTCCTGCGTACAGCACTTGACGCTGCCGCCGCCCTTGAGCAGTTCGCTCAGGTCCATGCCGAGAGGCTCGAACCCGCGGGCCCTCAGCGGGGCGTAGAGGCCGACGGCCGCCTGGGGCAGCAGGACATGGCGGCCGTCGCTCACCGCGTTGAGGCCCAGTGCCGCGGCGTCCTCCGGGGCCGCGATCAGTGCGTCGGGGAAGAGCCTGGCCAGCACGGAACGGCTGCCCGGTGAGAACGCGTCCGGGTAGTACATGATCTCGTCCGCCGAGTCGTCCAGCACACTCAGCGCCGTATCGAGGTGGTAGTAGCGCGGATCGACCAGATCGAGGCCGATCACCGGGCGGCCGAAGAACTCCTGGGCCTCGGCGTGCGAGAGCGGGCTGGAGCGGAAGCCCCGCCCGGCCAGGATGTACGAGGCGGTGACGGCGAAGTCGCCCTCGCCCTCGTTGACATGGGCGGGCTGGTGGACCCGGGTGAAGCCGCGGACGCGGAACCACTCCAGGTGCGCCTCGGCCTCCTCGGCGCGCTCCGGGTGGGCGAAGCGGGCGCCGAGCACATGCCCGTCGATCACGGTCGCGCCGTTGGCCGCGAAGACCATGTCGGGCAGGCCGGGGCGGGGGTCCATGATCTCGACCGTATGGCCGAGAGCGGTGTAGCGGTCGCGCAGGTCCTCCCACTGGGCGAGGGCCAGGGGGAGTTCGACCGGTTTCGAAGGGTCCATCCACGGGTTGATGGAGTACGTCACCCTGAAGTGTGCCGGTGGGCACATCAGATAGCGCCGGGGTCTGGCGTCACGAGGCAATGAGGGCTCCTCACGGCGGACATGGGCTGCGGGGTGTGCAGCCGACTAGCTGCCATGGTCCGCCTGCGGGGCCCCGCGCGCTGTGCACCGATCGGGTGGTTCACCCACCGTGGTCGTGCGTCCTCTGGGGTCGCTACTTCGCCCTGGCCCTACGCCCTCGGTGGTCGTTGCTCCGCCGTGGCCGCCCGTCCGCCGTGGCCGAAGCCCCGCGGTGGGGCGGCGGGGTCGGACGGGAGCCCCGGTGCGCAAGGCGTACATCACGCGGATACCGAGACGATACGTATCGGATCCGCCGATGTTAGATTCCCCTCCATGGCCGACTCCCCGTCCCCCGAAGCGAAGCCGCCCGCCGGACACCGGCCCGGCACCGCACCCCCCGTACGGACGACCGGCAGGGCGCCCGACGCCGGCCGTCGCAGTGAGCGCTCCCGCCGGGCGATCCTCGATGCGGCGCTCGCGCTGGTCACGGAGGCCGGCTACAACAAGCTGACCATCGAGGCCATCGCCGCCCGGGCGGGGGTGGGGAAGCAGACGATCTACCGCTGGTGGCCGTCGAAGGCGGCCGTCCTGCTCGACGCCTCCCTCGCCCTCGCCGGGGACGCCGAGACCGAGGGCGAGTGGAGCGGCTTCCCCGACACCGGGGACATCGCGGCCGACCTCAAGCAGGTGCTGCGGCTCACCGTCGACCAGTTCAACGACGAGACGTACGAGGCGCCCACCCGCGCCCTCACCGCGGCCGGGTCCACCGACCCGGAGCTCGGCAGGCGCTTCACCCGCGAACTCCTCGAACCGGCCCTCAGGCTGTACGAGGAGCGGCTGCGGTCCGCCGTCGCCGCCGGGCAGATCGGCGCGGACGTGGACATCCGGATCGCCGTGGAGATGCTGGTCGGGCCGCTCACCCACCGCTGGCTTCAGCGCACCAACCCGCTCACCCACGCCTTCGCCGACACCTGTGTGGACCAGGTGCTGCGCGGGATCGGGGCACATCCGGACAGTGGCTGAACCACCCCGGCCGGTAAGTGTGGTCACCCGGGGCGCAGGATGGTGGCAGCATGGAGGGTCCGTGGTGCATACAGCGGCAGCGGTGAGGTGAGGGGATAGATGGGAACAGAGTTCGGCCGAGACCGTGGCCCGGCGAGCAGGATGAGCCAGTGGCTGCGCCGCCGCCCCAAGCAGTCCCCTCCTGACGACCTCCTCCGGGAGAGGCTCTTCGTCGCCGCCGCCGATGCCGGGCTGCCCCTCTCGCCCGCCGCCCACCCCGTCGGGTACCGCTGTTCCTGCGACCGGGTCGGCTGTCCCACCCCGGCCAGGCACCCCCTCTCCTTCGCCTGGCAGACGCAGTCCACGACCGACCGCGCCCAGGTCGAGCGCTGGGTGCGGAACCAGCCCGACGCCAACTTCATCACCGCGACCGGCATGGTCCTCGACGTCCTCGATGTGCCGCTCGACGCGGGGCGCAGCGCACTGGAGCGGCTGCTCGCCGAGGGGATCCAGGTGGGGCCGGTCGCCCAGTCGGGCACCGACCGGATGCTCTTCTTCACCGCCACCCGCGGTACGCCCGAGGACGAGGACGAGTGGTGGCCGTGCGAGCTGGACTGCCACCCGGAGACGATGGACGAGCACCCGGGGCTGCGCTGGCACTGCCGCGGCAGCTATGTGCTCGTACCGCCCGCCCGGCTGCCCGGTGACGCGAGCGTGGACTGGGTGCGCGGACTCGAACATCCGCTGCCCGATCCGCTGACCCTCCTGGAGACGCTCACCGACGCCTGCGCACGCCACGCCGACGCCGACGACCAGGACGCACACGCGGTGGCGTGGCCCCTCGGCCGCTGAGCCGGCCGGCTCAGCGCCGGATCTGCCCGGCCCGGCCCCGGGCGTCCTGCCTCAGGAGCCCTTCGCCGCCGTCAGTCCGGCCAGCCGGTTGAGGATGGTTACCTGTCCCTTCTCAGGGACCAGCGCGACCTGGCTGGAGACGCGCTCCTTGGTGAGGGTGCTCTTCGCGTCGCTCGTCATCAGCGCCCGTACATCCGGCGGCACCGTCAGATGCAGCCCCTTCGCGGCGGTCTGCTGCTCGTAGTGGCGGCTGGAGAAGAACACCAGCGCCCCGCCGCCCCGGACGGCCAGACCCAGCGGCCGGTAGTCGCCCTCGGTGAGCGCCCGGTCCTCGTACTGCGTGGAGAGCCCCGGCAGATTCGCGTTCTTCTTCCGCGCCCTGCGCCAGTCGGTGGTGTCGTTGCCCGGCGCGAAGTGGTCCGGGCTCCCCTTCTGCAGATACCCGGTGTACTCGGCGCTGAGCTTCTCCGGAGCCACCGCCAGCGACGGGTCGGCCGGTTCGGCGGGCCGCGCCCAGCCGTCCTTGTCGGTGACGAAGTCAGGGACCGCCGAGGGGCGCAGCACCGAGAGATAGGCGGCCTTCCACTGCTGGTCGGCCGCGTTCCGTACGAACACCACCAGCCAGCGGGTGTCCAGTCTGCCGCCGCCGTCCCGGTCCCGGTTGGAGTCCGTGTCGGCGACGAACCACCGCGGCCACCCGGCCTTCTTCGGGATCACGAACTTCACGTCGGTGAGCTTGAGGTCGGAGTGCTGCGCGTTGCCGGACGGAGTGGTGACGTGCCGCGCCTTGAGCCCCGCCTGGTTGATGGCCCCGAGCGGACCGGTGACCCGGCCCGCGTCGAGAGCCGGGTCGTACGCCTTGTCCGCCTTGTTGTACGCGGTGGTGAAGGCGGCGAGTGCCTGCGCCGCCTCAGCCTTCGTCGCCGACGGTACGACCTCCAGCTCCCCGTGCACCGTCATGCACCCGCTCGCCGTCAGCGACATCGCCGCTGTCGTCGCGAGTCCCGCCGCCAGCCGCCCCAGCCTGCCCATGAGTTGCCTTCTGCTCCTGCGATCCCGCTGCCTTCGAGGACGTGGTGAACCCTACCGGGGCGAAGAAGAACACGAGCGTGGGGACCAGATACAGCACCCATACCGTTGCCTGGAGCACCGTCGGGTCGGGCTGGAAGTTGAACACGCCCTTCAGGAGCGTCCCGTACCAGCTGTCCGGCGGGACGGTCGAGCTGATGTCGAACGCCAGGCTCTGCAGACCGGGGACGAAGTCGGCTTCCTGCAGGTCGTGGACGCCGTACGCGAGCACACCCGCGGCCACGACCACCAGCATCCCGCCGGTCCAGGTGAAGAACTTCGACAGGTTGATACGGACGGCGCCCCGGTAGAAGAGCCAGCCGAGCACGACGGCGCTGAGGATGCCGAGGAGCGCGCCGATCATCGGACCCTGGGCCCCGTCGGTCGAGGTGTGCACCGAGGACCAGATGAACAGCGCGGTCTCCAGACCCTCCCGGCCCACCGCCAGGAACGCCGTCGCGACCAGCGCGCCCGTGCCCATCCGCAGCGCGGTGTCGAGCTTGCCGTGCAGTTCGGCCCTGAGATGGCGCGCGGTGCGCCGCATCCAGAAGACCATCCAGGTCACCAGGGCCACCGCGACGATCGACAGCGATCCGCCAAGACCCTCCTGGGCCTTGAACGTCAGCTCCTCCGAACCGAATTCGAGCGCGAAGCCGAAGACGAGCGCCACCAGGACCGCGGTGGAGATACCGATCCACACCGGGCGCAGCGCGTCACGCCGGCCGGTCTTGACCAGATAGGCGATGAGGATGCACACGACGAGGCTCGCTTCGAGCCCCTCGCGCAGGCCGATCAGATAGTTGCCGAACACGTCGGGTCCTTTCTGGTTGCAGGAACCGGGTTACGGGAACGACGGGATCCCGGGGTGAGGGGAGCGGGCAGGGCGTCGGGCGGACAGCACGTCGGGCGGCAGCGCGTCAGGTGAACAGCGCACGGCCCCACCAGTCGCCCTTGCCGCGGACGCCCGGCGGGACGGCGAAGTGCGCCGAACCCACGTGCTGGATGTACTCGTTGAGCGCGTCATGGCGGGCCAGACCGCGCTGGAGCGGGATGAACCCCTGCCGGGTGTCCCGCTGGTACGCCAGGAAGAACAGCCCCGCGTCCAGCCGCCCCAGGCCGTCCGTACCGTCGGTGAAGGAGTAGCCGCGGCGCAGGATCCGGATCCCGTGATTGCTGTCCGGATGGGCGAGGCGTACGTGCGAGGTCGGCAGCATCGCCTTCAGGAACGGCTCGTCGCGCTCCTTCGCCTTGCCGACCGGCGCGCCCTCGCCCTTGTCGCGGCCGAAGACGTCCTCCTGCTCCTGGAGCGAGGCGCGGTCCCAGGTCTCGATATGCATCCGGATACGGCGGGCCACCAGATAGGAACCGCCGGTCATCCAGGCCGCGTCGCCCTTCTCCGCCGCCCACACGTGATCCCGCAGGGCGGCCGTGTCGGTGCCGGAGATGTTCCGGGTGCCGTCCTTGAAGCCCATCATGTTGCGCGGGGTCTGGGCGTCCGGTGTGGTCGACGAGGTCTTGCCGAAGCCCAGCTGCGACCAGCGGATCGCGATCTTGCCGAAGCCGATCCTGGCCAGATTGCGGATCGCGTGTACCGCCACCTGCGGGTCGTCCGCGCACGCCTGGATGCACAGATCCCCGCCGCTGCGCGTCGCTTCGAGATTGTCACCGGGGAACTCCGGCAGATCGACCAGCGGCCCGGGCCCCCCGCCCGCCACACCCAAACGGCCCCTCACGAATATCGTAGCGGTCTCATATAAACAAAAGACGCAGCCGACCATAATAGGTGTG
>NZ_JBHYWP010000035.1:0-261 GCF_042751845.1 Streptomyces sp. NPDC059398
GGGGGCGGGGGTCACGGGGGTGTGTCCCCCGGGGGTGGAGTTTTTCGGGGGGGGGGCCCTGGTTGGGGGGCCGCCGCCGGGGGGCCGCCCGCACCCCCGACTCGCCGCACTGGTAGGTTCTCCGCCACACACAAAGCACAGACACAAAGCACAGACACACCGAGATCGTCGGCCTCGACGATCCCCGGAAGCGGGGCGCGCGCCCCCCCCCGCGCCCCATCGGCGACGGCCGTTAGGGCCGGCAGAGCCCCACCGCGCGCC
>NZ_JBHYWP010000035.1:271-66101 GCF_042751845.1 Streptomyces sp. NPDC059398
CGATCCCCGTCCGCCCCCCCCCCCCGCCACCGACTGTGCGGGTAGGGTGGGCTGGGGGCGTTTAGCCGCCGAAGCCGCGGCCGCGCCGGGGAGCGAGGACGACGATCTTTTTCGTTCCCCGACCGGTCACGCCCACGGAAGGCTTGGAGCCTTGGACATCAACGGATTCCCGCGCCAGTTCGCCAGGACCCGCCGCTTCACTCTCGGTACCCCCCGGCAGTTCACCGTCTCCCCCGACGGCGAGCGGGTGCTGTTCCTCCGGTCCGCGACCGGCACCGACCCCCGCGTCCTGCTCTGGATGCACGAGCACGGACAGGAGCGTCTCCTCGCCGGCCACCGGTCACCGTCGGCGGGCGTGACCGCCTACGCGGCCGACCGGGACGCCCGGCTCGTCGCCTACGCCGTGGACGGCCGGCTCTGGACCGTCCGCGCGGAGTCCGCCCCTGACGACCGCGCAACCCGCGCCCCGGACGGCCCGCGACACGGCGCGGCCGGCGCCCCGCAACACAGCCCCACCACCGGCATCCCGCGCCACATCCGCACCCCCGGTCCCGTGACCGACCCCCGGCCCTCGCCGGACGGCACCCTGATCGCGTACGTCACCGGGGGCGCCCTCCATGTCGTACGGACGGACGGGACCGGTGACCGGCTGCTCGCCGCGCCCGAGGGCCCCGATGTCACCTACGGTCTCGCCGACTACTGCGCCAACGCCTCCATCGGCAGGTCGCGCGGGTACTGGTGGTCCCCGGACAGCGACGCGCTGCTCGTCGCCCGGGTCGACACCTCGATGGTGCGGCGCCGCTGGATCGCCGACGCCGCCGACCCGGAGCAGCCCCCCGTCGCCATCCGCTACCCCGCGGCCGGTACGCCCAACGCCGAGACCTCGCTCTACGTGATCACGGCCGGGGGCGACCGTACCCCCCTCGCACTCCCCCGCTCCGCGCCCGGAGGACAGACACCCCCCGGTGTCTGGGACGCCCCCGCCTTCGAGTACCTGGTCTCGGCGTCCTGGGAGAACACCGGCCCCGTCGCCGTCCTCCAGACCCGTGACCAGCGCACGGTGTGGGTGGTCGCGGCCGACCCGGCGGGCGGCCCGTACGAGGTGGTCTCGCGGACGTCCGACGACAGGTGGGTGGCCTTCCGGCCCGGCACACCGCTCCACACCCCGGCGGGCGTCCGGGTACTGCCCGCGGTCCGTGGCGATGTACGCGGGATCCGGATCGGGGACGTCCGCAGCCCGGACGGCCTGTATGTGCGCGAGGTGCTGGGGTCGGTGGGCGAACGGGTCTTCTTCACCGCGAGCGAGGAGCCGACGGAGGTCCATGTCTGGTCGTACGAGCGAGGGCCCGGGTTCGCCAGACTGACCCAGGGACCAGGGGTGCACACAGCCGCGGCGGGCGGCCCCACGCTGGTCGTCGACAGCAGGACGGACGACGGTCAGTCGGTGACGGTGCGCCGGGCCGGACGCCCGGACGGACGGATCGCGGTACTCACCGAGAAGCCGCTGGTCACCCCGGCGCACATCCATCTCACCCTCGGCGCACGCGAGTTGCGCACCCGGCTGCATCTGCCCTCCTGGTACGAGCCCGGACAGGAACGGCTGCCGATTCTGCTCAGCCCGTACGCCGGACCCGGTATGCAGGTGGTGACCAGAGGGCGGGCCTGGTACACGGCCGTCTGCCAGTGGTACGCCGAGCACGGCTTCGCCGTACTGGCCACGGACGGACGCGGCACCCCCGGCCGCGGCATCGCCTGGGAGCACGCCATCGACGGCGACCGGCTGGGGCCCGTGCTCGACGACCAGATCGACGCCCTGCACGCGGCAGCGGAGCGGTACGACGCCCTGGACCTCGGACGCGTGGCGATCCGCGGCTGGTCGTACAGCGGCTATCTCGCCGCGGGGGCCGTGCTGCACCGCCCCGATGTGTTCCATGCGGCGGTCGCGGGCGCCGCACCCGCCGACCGTCGGCTCTACGACACCTACTGGGAGGAGCGCTTCCTCGGCCACCCGGACATCCTGCCCGAGGGGTACGAACGGTCCTCGCTGCTCCCCCACGCGCACCGGCTCGCCCGGCCACTGCTGCTGGTGCACGGACTGGCCGACGACAACGTCGCGCCCGCGCATACGCTGCGCCTGTCGGCCGCACTGCTCGCCGCCGGACGCCCGCACAGCGTGCTGCCACTGTGCGGCACGGGACACCTCGTACACAGCGAGGGCGTGGCGGACCGGCTGCTGCTCCTCGAACTCGACTTCCTCAAGGGGGCGTTGGAGCAGCGCGCGGTGGGGAGCTGATCACCCGCCCACCGGGTCGCCCGCCGGGTCGCCCGCCGGGCCCCCGGACGCCTTCCAGCTCGCGAGTACGTCGTCGGCCGTGGTGACGGTCGCGACGAGCGCCAGGGTGTTGCGGATCATCGCGGGGGTGTAGTCGGCGGGCACCCCCGCGATGGCGTCCGCCGGGACCACCACCGTGTATCCGAGGTTGACGGCGTCGAAGACCGCGTTGGGGATCGCGACATTGGCCGAGACACCGGTGACGACCAGCGTGCGGCAGCCCAGGTTGCGCAGCAGCGCGTCGACGTCCGTACCCGCGAGGGGGGAGAGGCCGTGCAGCCTCCGTACCACCAGGTCCTCGTCCGCCACCTCGATCGGCGCGGCCACCGTGACCGCCTTCGAGCCCGTGTGCTGCTGTACGGGCAGTCGGCCGGCCGCCCGGAAGAGCCGGGCGTTGTGGCTGGCGCCCCGCCCGTCGGGGCGCCGTTCCGCCACCGCGTGCACCACCTGCACCCCTGCTTCATGGGCGCGGGTGACCAGTTGGGCGACGCGCCCCAGGGCACCCGACGAGCGGGCTTCGGCGGCCAGTTCGGGCAGGGCGCCGTCCGCGCCGACCACCCCCTCCTGGCACTCCACGGTGAGCAGGACCGCCGTGGCGGGATCGAGCTGCTGCGCAAGCTGTTCGGACGACACCATCGGCCCTCACCTCTCGGGGAACCGGGTCCTGCGGACAGGACCGGGGCGCGCGAGGCTAACGCCCATTGCGTCATGAGGGAAGAGACTCCATGATTTCTGACACATAGTCAGGAACAGCCGTGACGGCGGGAGAAGCCCCATGACCGACACCCAGCGCCGAGGCCGCAGGATCATGATGACGGAGCCGGAGCGCGACACCTTCCTCAGCGGGCAGCGCACCTGCCGGGTGGCGACGGTATCGGCGGACGGCCGTCCGCACGTCGGCGCCCTCTGGTTCCTCTGGGACGGCACGTCGCTCTGGCTCTACTCACTGACCCGCAGCCGCCGCTGGTCCCAGCTGACCGGGGACCCGCGGCTGGCCGTGGTGGTCGACGACGGCGAGGAGTACGGCGAGCTGCGCGGCGTGGAGCTCTCGGGCAACGCGGTCATGGTCGGGGAGGCACCCCGCACGGGAGAACCCTGCCCCGAACTCGACGCCCCCGAGAAGCTGTTCGCGCGCAAGAACTTCGGGATGGACCTCATGCCGTACGACGGCCGCCACGCCTGGCTGCGGCTGACCCCGGACTCCATCGTCTCCTGGGACTTCCGCAAACTCGGCTGACCGTCGGGCCCCATCGCCTCCCGGGTCCTCCGCCGACCCGGGAGGCGATGGAGTCCGACGCCGGGCCGTCCGGCCCCTCAACCCTCACTCGGACCGGCCCCTCCCTCAGACCGGGCCCTCCCACAGATCGGCCCCCTCCCCCCCCCCGGACCGGACGGCCCCTCAGACCGGGCCCGCGCCGTCGAGCACCGCACCGGCCGCGTGCAGCGCGTCGACCGCCGCCCGGATGGAGGGCCGCCGGTCGGCGTCGGCGCGCCAGATCGCGTACACATGGCGTCGCAGCGCTTCCCGTACGGTGACGACCCGCACACCGTCGGGGACCGGCCCCCGGCCAAGCCGTGGCGCGACCCCGACCCCGAGCCCTGCGGCGATCAGCGCCATCTGGGTGGGGTGTTCGCCCGCGACATGCGAGATACGCGGCTCGAACCCCTTGCCCCCGAGCGTGAACATCAGCCACTCACGGCAGAACTCGCCCTCCGGCCAGGTGATCCACTCGTCCTGGGCGAACGCCTCCAGCCCGACATCGGCGGCCCCGGCCAGCGGATGGTCCGCGGACACCGCGATGTCCGCGATGTCGTCGAAGAGGGCGCGCTTGGCCATCCCCTCGGGCATCGCCGTGGGCTTGTTGTACCAGTCGAGCACCACGGCCACATCGAGGTCACCGCGGAGCACCCCCCGTACCCCGTCCTCGCCCTCCAGCTCCTGGGAGCAGACCGCCAGTTGGGGGTGGGCCTCGCGAAGCCCCGCGAGGACTCCGGGGAGCAGACCGCGGGCCGCGGTGGGGAAGGCGGAGATCCGCAGCTCGCCGACCACCCGGCCGCGCTGCGCCTCCAGATCGGACTGGGCCAGCTCCACCTGGGAGAGGATCCGGGCCGCGTGGTCGGCGAGGAGCCGCCCGGCGTCCGTGAGCCGGACGCCCCGGCCGTTCTTGGCGAGCAGCGGCTGCCCGGCCTCCCGCTCCAGCTTGGCCAGCTGCTGGGAGACGGCCGATGTGGTCACATGCAGCCCGTCGGCCGCCCCGCTCACCGAACCGTGCCGGGCCACCGCGTCGAGGATGCGCAGACGCTCCAGATTCAACATGTAAGCGATTCTAAGGCAACCACTCCACGTAATCTCGCTTGTGCTACGAGATGAGCCCGTCCACAGTGGCACGTATGAGCACCGCGACTCCCGCCAGGACCGTGTCAGCACCGGTCATCGCACCGCCGCCCACCGCCCGCCGCCCCGCTGTCGACTGGCGCATCCGCTTCGTCCTGCTCTCGCTCATCTGGGGTTTCAGCTTTCTGCTGATCAAGGTGGGCACCGGAGGGTACGCCCCGTTCCAGGTCACCTTCGGCCGCCTCTTCTTCGGGACCGCCGTACTGGCCGCGGCCATCGCCTTCCGGCGGGAGCGGCTGCCGCGCGGGGCACGGACCTGGGCCCATCTCTCGGTCGCCGCACTGCTGTTGAACGCGGCGCCGTTCTCCCTCTTCGCCTACGCCGAGCAGACCATCCCTTCGACGCTCGCCGGGATCTGCAACGCCACCTCACCGCTGTGGGGCATGGCGCTCTCCCTGGTCGCGCTCTCCGAGGACCGCCCCACCCGTCGCAGAGTCGCCGGTCTGGGGCTCGGGTTCCTGGGGGTCCTGACCGTGCTGGGCGTCTGGCAGGGGTTCTCGGGGCTGGACCTCACCGGCACCGCGATGGCCCTGCTGGCCTCCCTGTGCTACCCGGTCGGCTGGATCTACGTACGGCGGACCCTGGCGGGCACCGGCGGCTCGCATCTCGCGATCACCGGTTCGCAACTGCTGGTGGCGACGGTCGAACTGGCCCTGGTCACACCGCTGTTCACCCAGCTGCCCACCTCCTTTCCGGTGGCCCCACTGCTCGCCGTCGCGGCACTCGGCGCACTCGGCACCGGGGTCGCCCTGCTGCTGCAGTACGGCCTTGTGGCCGAGGTCGGCCCGACCACGGCCCAGATGGTCACGTACTTCATCCCGGTGATCGCCACCGCGGCGGGCGTGGCGCTGCTGGGCGAGACGATCGGCTGGAACACCCCGGTCGGCGCGGTGATCGTCCTGGCCGGCGCCGCCCTCACCCAGAGCAGACCGCGGCGCCGCCGGCGAGATGGCACGCCCGAGACCGCGGGGACCGGCCCGACAGCGGGGGCGAGCGCGGCGACGGCAGCAGTCGGCGGCAGCGGCAGCCGTCAGTCGTAGCGCCTGCCGGGCGCGGGGCCCCCCCCCCCCCCGCGGGGCGCCCCCCGCCCCGGGGGTGGCTCCCGAAGGACCCTTCTGCCACGGGTCGTCGTTCGGCGGCTGGTGCGGAGGTGTCAGTGGCGCGGTCACTCTGCCATCGTGCCAGGCGGCCCTGTGCGCCGCCTCACCGGACCGCCGCCCGCCGGTAGGCCCACGTCGCCACGGCCAGCGAGACGACCCCGACGGCCGCGCAGACCGCGAGGTCGGCCCCGACCGCCGGCCAGTCGGGGTGGTCCCCGAAGGTACGGGCCAGCGCCTCCACACCGTAGGTGGAGGGCAGCAGGTCACGGGCGTACGCGATCGGCTCCGGCAGCCGGGCGGCCGGCAGCACGCCGAGGAGCAGCGCGGCGGACATCCCCAGCTGCCCGAGCAGGGTGGCCAGTTCCTGGCGCGGTGCGAGCAGTCCCAGGGCCGCGCCGAGCCCGGCGAGCGCCGCTCCCGCGAGGGGGACGACGGCGGCGAGCACCCACAGATGTGCCAGCGGCAGCTGGAAGAGAACGGAACCCGCGACGGCCGTGACGACCGTGCCGGGCACGGTGAAGGAGGCGTACGCCCCCGCGGTCCCCAGCACCACGGACGCGGGCGGCACCGGCAGGGTGGCGTAGTGGTCGAGTCCGCCGCTGGCGCGCAGCTGCCCGAAGTACTGCGCGAGCAGGTTGAGCGCGACGAACGCCACGACCAGGACGGCCGAGCCCGCCACCACGGCGCGGGCCTCGTCGCCGCCGTCGACCACCCCGCGCATCAGGATCATGATCCCGACCGACTGGAAGGTCGCCACGAAGAGCAGCGGGATGCGCGCCACCCGGGCCCGGGACAGCTGCGCCCGGTAGACCGCGCCGAGCGCGGGCAGCAGCCGGGCGCGCGGTGCGAGCGGTGCGGCCTCGGTGACCGCTCCGGCGTCGGCCGCGCCGGGGTCGGGCAGGCTCCCCGGGGCCCCCGCGCCTTCGGGAACGCCCGGCCCGCCGCGTGCCGGGACCCCCGGGTACGGCTGCGACTCTGCGGAGACCGCTGCGGTCACGCCTTCACCAGCCCCTTCGTACGGCCGCCCAGCGCCATGTACACGTCCTCCAGGCTCGGTGTGGACAGCGTGAAGTCGTCGAGAGCGGTGAAGGCGGGGCCGCCGGTCACCGCGGCGACGGCGGCCCGCGCCGCGTCGGGCGCGAGCCGCAGCACCCAGCGGCGCCCCGACTCCTGCGCGGACTCGCGCAGTACGGCGACCTCCGGGATATCGAGCGGCGCCCGCTCCCGCCAGACCAGTTCGACCCGGACCTCGCCGGCGACCTGGGCCTTCAGCCCGGCCGGGGTGTCGCAGGCGATCACCCGGCCGCGTTCGATGACGGCGACCCGGTCCAGCACGGTCTCGGCCTCGATGACGTTGTGGGTGACCAGCAGCACGGTCACTCCGCGCTCCGCCCGCCGCCGGTCGACCGCGGCCCACACGGCGCGCCGTGCGACCGGGTCCATCCCGGTGGTGGGCTCGTCCAGGACGAGCAGTGAGCGGTCCCCGACGAGTGCCGCGGCGAAACAGGCGAGTCTGCGCTGGCCGCCGGAGAGCTTGCGCAGCGGCCGCCCGGCGAGTTCGGTGATGCCCAGCTCATCGAGGACGGCGTCCCGCTCCCGGCGGGCGTCCGGCACGGAGAGTCCGCGGAGCCGGCCGGTGGTCTCGGCGGCCAGCGCGACGGTCAGTTCGTCGAGCGCGGTGGACTCCTGGCCGAGATAGCCGAGCAGCCGCGCGGCGCGTTCGGGATGGCGTACGAGGTCGTGTCCGAGCACCTCGACCCGGCCGGAGTCGGGCCGCATCAGCCCGGTGAGCTGGCGTACGAGGGTGGACTTGCCCGCGCCGTTCGGGCCGAGCAGTCCGAAGATCTCGCCGCGGCGCACGGTCAGGGAGATGCCGTCGGTGGCCCGCACCTCGGGCGTGCCGGGAGCCCCCCGTCTGCCGCGCGCGGCCGGGTACGTCTTCACCAGCTCGCGCACCACGCACACATTGCCCGTACTCACGAGGGACGAGCCTACGGGGTTGGGCGGCCCGCAGGGGCGCCGGGGCCGTGCGGGGCCGCTCGGGCGGTGGCCTGCGGCGGGCGCGTCAGCGTCCGGCCTGCTCCCCCTCGGGCGCGTGCTCCGTGGCCCGTACGTCGATCTCCCGCCAGAACCCGGCCCTGATCGCGTACCGGTCGTGCTCGTCGATCTGGTCGTCCTTATGGGCGAGCAGCCCGAACCTGGCCGCGTACCGCAGCAGCTCGCCGTCGATCCGGTGCGGGATCCGGGGATACATCGCGGACAGTTTCTGCACCTGGCCCGGGTCCGGAAGCCGCTCCATCCACCGCCTGGCGAAGACCTGCCCCACCTCGAAGGGGTCACCGCCGACCGTGGTGATGTCCTCCTCGCGGTCGGCCCACCGCTGCTCGGCGGTGGTGACCTGGGCGAGTGTCGGCAGGGAGGCGATCTCCGGGGGCTCACCGGCCTGGCCCGGGCGCTCGATCCAGCCACGCTCCGACGACCAGCGCAGCGTCGCGTTCGCCGGCTGCTGGGCGGGCTGCGCCGCGGGTCCGCGCAGTCCGGCAAGGTCCTTGGGGGTGGGGACACCGGCCTTGGCCGCCGCGTGTGCCCGCTCCTCGTCGGTCGGCCGCCGGGTGTCCTCACGGCCGGGGGGCGCGACGCTGTGCACGGCCGCGGCCTGCGCCGCCCGCTCGGCCGACGCGGCGAGCGCCGACTCGGGCAGCGGGGCGGAGAGGATCGCGGCGATCTCCGGCCGGGGCACGGGCGCCGGAGCGCAAACCCCGCCGGTCTCCTTGGCCCGTACGGCCTTGGTGATCCAGCTCCGGTCCAGCACCCGGCGTTCGTCGGCCTCGGCGACCAGGTCCTCGGACTGGTTGTAGTCCCCGTCGGCGGCCTGGACCGCCCAGAGGTGCACGGCCACGCCGTGCTCCTTCGCCGACATCAGACCGGGCAGCAGATCTCCGTCACCGGTGACCAGCACAATGTCCGAGCAGGCGCGATTTCTGGCCAGTTCGGTCAGCTCCGCGTGCATCGCGGCGTCGACGCCCTTCTGCGCCCAGCGGCCGTCGCTGCGGGTCAGCGCGCCCAGCCGGACGGTCACCCGGGGCATCACCCGCAGTCTGCGGTGTTCGGGCTGCGGTACCCGGTCGGGGGCACCGTCGAACCAGTAGATCCGCAGCAGCGGCTGCGCGGTGTCGTCCTCGGCGCGCTCGCGCAGGCCCTGGATGAGTGCCCCGTGGTCGACCGTGATGCGCGAGCGGGCGGGTTCTCCCGCGAGGAGACTCGCGGCGGCCCCCAGCAGGTATCCGGCGTCCACCAGAACGACGCAGCGGTCCACGCGATCCACCCTCTTTCGGGTACCTCGGGAGAAGGGGAAGTGCTTCGGGTTTCCTTCGAGTCTGCCCGACCGCGCGAGGGTTAACGGCCGGAACTCGATCATCGGCGTGGCGCAGCGCCAAGTTGGTCCGAAGTCGCCCGGGACAAGCCCTCATTACGCACGGTAATGATCCAAAATGCGGCAGTCTGTGCGATATGTGAATCTGGTCGCGACCCTGGCCCTGGGGCCTGCCGTCAGAGTGCAGTTGCTGCCCGAAGGGCGGCAGGCCCCGGTCCCCCTCAAGGAGGCATCACCATGGCCAAGCACAAGAACCGTCCCAAGCACGACAGTCAGCAGGACCGCTCGTCCTCCGCCGAAGGCGGCGGCCAGGACGGCCGGTCCGGCTCCTTCGATTCACAGAACCAGTCCCAGCCGCAGTCGATGCCGGGCAACCCGTCGGATGTCGCGCGCAAGCACCAGAAGCGCTTCGGGCACAACTGATCTTCGCTGTAATGATGTTCGAGGGGCGCGCCGTGCACAGCGCGCCCCTCAGCCGGTCTCCCGGACCGGCTCCCCCGGCAGGCCGCTCCGCTCAGCCGGCCAGACAAGCCGGGCCGAGCAGCACCTTCAGATCACCGAAGAGCGCCGGGTCGGGCTGCACCCGGTGCCGGTCGAGGCGGAGCACCGTGGTCTTGCGGGAGCCCTGGAGCTTGATCCGTACCTCGGAGTTGCCCCGGTGGTGGGAGAGGATCTCACCGAGCCTGCTGACCATCGGCGGGGTGACCTTCACGGTCGGGATGGTGATCGTCACCGGGGCGTTGGTCCCCGCCGACGACAGGTCGGGGACCTGCATCTCCATCGCGACCAGCCGCGGGACGTCCTCGCGCTTATCGAGACGGCCCTTGACGAACACCACGGTGTCCTCGACCAGCTGGGTCGAGACCAGCTGGTAGGTGGCCGGGAAGAACATGCACTCGATGGTGCCCGCCAGGTCCTCGACGGTCGCGATGGCCCAGGCGTTGCCCTGCTTGGTCATCTTGCGCTGGAGGCCGGAGATGATGCCGCCGATGGTCACCACGGCGCCGTCCGCGTGCTCCCCGCCGGTCAGCGCGGCGATGGCGGCGTCGCTCTTGTCCGAGAGCACGTGCTCCAGGCCGAAGAGCGGGTGGTCGGAGACGTAGAGACCGAGCATCTCCCGTTCCTGCGCGAGCAGATACGACTTCTCCCACTCGATGTCGGAGAACTCCACATCGAGTCCGAAGCCGGGCTCGGAGCTGTCCTCCTCTCCGCCGCCGAAGAGGTCGAACTGCCCCTCGGCCTCCTTGCGCTTGACCGCCACCACGTTGTCGATCATGGGCTCGAAGTGCGCGGTGAGGCCCTTGCGGGTGTGCCCCATCTCGTCGAAGGCGCCCGCCTTGATGAGCGATTCGGTGGTGCGCTTGTTGCAGGCCACGGCCTCGACCTTGTCGAGGTAGTCGGGGAAGGAGCTGTACTTCCCCTTGGCCTTGCGGGAGCGGATGATCGACTCCACCACGTTCGTCCCGACGTTGCGGACCGCGGAGAGGCCGAAGAGGATCACGTCGTCGCCCTGGGCGGCGAAGTTGGACTCGGACTCGTTCACATTGGGCGGCAGCACCTTGATGCCCATACGGCGGCACTCGTTGAGGTAGATCGCCGACTTGTCCTTGTCGTCGCGCACCGAGGTGAGCAGCGCCGCCATGTACTCGGCCGGGTAGTTGGCCTTGAGATACGCGGTCCAGTAGGTGACCAGGCCGTACGCGGAGGAGTGCGCCTTGTTGAACGCGTACCCGGCGAAGGGCACCAGGACGTCCCAGAGCGCCTTGATCGCCGCGTCCGAGAAGCCCTCCTTCTTGGCCCCGGCCTCGAAGAGCACGAAGTTCTTCGCGAGCTCGTCGGCCTTCTTCTTGCCCATCACGCGGCGCAGGATGTCGGCCTCGCCGAGCGAGTACCCGGCGACGATCTGGGCGGCCTTCTGCACCTGCTCCTGGTACACGATCAGGCCGTAGGTGAGGCCGAGGACCTCCTTGAGCGGCTCCTCCAGCTCCGGGTGGATCGGGGTGATCTCCTGGCGGTGGTTCTTGCGCTCCGCGTAGTTGATGTGCGAGTTCATACCCATCGGGCCCGGCCGGTACAGGGCCGAGACGGCGGAAATGTCCTCGAAGTTGTCGGGCTGCATCTGGCGCAGCAGGGAGCGCATCGGGCCGCCGTCGAACTGGAAGACCCCGAGCGTGTCACCGCGGCAGAGCAGTTCGAAGGTCTTGGGATCGTCGAGCGGGAGGGAGAGCATCTCCAGGTCGATGCCCTTGTTGGCCCTCACCATCTTGACGGCGTCGTCCATGATCGTCAGGTTGCGCAGGCCCAGGAAGTCCATCTTCAGCAGGCCGAGCGACTCGCACTGCGGGTAGTCCCACTGCGTGATCGTGACGTTGTCCGTGTGCCGGACCCAGACCGGGGCGTGGTCGACGATGGGCTCACTGGACATGATCACGCCGGCCGCGTGCACACCCATCTGCCGGACCAGCCCCTCGACACCGGTGGCGGTGTCGATGACCTTCTTGACGTCCGGTTCGTTCTCGTACATCCCCCGGATCTCGCCCGCCTCGCTGTAGCGCGGGTGCTTGGGGTCGGTGATGCCGCTGAGGTCGATGCCCTTGCCGAGGACGTCGGCGGGCATCGCCTTGGTGAGGCGGTCGCCCATCGCGTACGGATAGCCGAGCACCCGCGCTGAGTCCTTGATCGCGTTCTTGGCCTTGATCTTTCCGTAGGTACCGATCATGGCGACCTTGTCGGCGCCGTACTTCTCGGTCACGTACCGGATCACCTCGACGCGCCTGCGTTCGTCGAAGTCGATGTCGACATCGGGCATGGAGACGCGCTCGGGGTTGAGGAACCGCTCGAAGATCAGCCCGTGCGTGATCGGGTCGAGGTCGGTGATGCCCATGGCGTACGAGACGATCGAACCGGCCGCCGAGCCCCGGCCGGGGCCGACCGCGATGCCGTTGTTCTTGGCCCACATGATGAAGTCGGCGACGACGAGGAAGTACCCCGGGAACCCCATCTGGATGATGATGTCCATCTCGTACTCCGCCTGCTTCTGGCGGTCCTCGGGGACACCTCCCGGATACCGGCGCTCCATGCCGGTTCTGACCTCTTCCTGGAACCAGGTGATCTCGGTGTAGCCCTCCGGGATGTCGAACTTGGGCATCAGGTCGCGCTTCTCGAACATCCCTGAGGTGTCGATCTGCTCCGCGACCAGGAAGGTGTTGGCGCACCCCTGCTGCCAGGCGTCCGACGAGTCGATGGCGTACATCTCGTCGGTCGTCTTGAGGTAGTAGCCGGTGCCGTCGAAGCGGAAGCGGTCCGGGTCCGAGAGGTTCTTGCCGGTCTGGATGCAGAGCAGGGCGTCGTGCGCGCTCGCCTCGTGCGCGTAGGTGTAGTGCGAGTCGTTGGTCACCAGCGGCGGGATGCCGAGCTTCTGGCCGATCTCCAGCAGACCCTCGCGGACCCGGCGCTCGATCTCGATGCCGTGGTCCATCAGCTCCAGGAAGTACCGGCCCTCACCGAAGATGTCCTTGTAGTCCGATGCGGCCTGCATCGCCTCGTCGAACTGCCCGAGCCGCAGCCGGGTCTGCACCTCGCCGGACGGGCAACCGGTGGAGGCGATCAGGCCGTCGGACCACTGGGAGATCGTCTCCTTGTCCATACGCGGCCACTTCTGCAGCCAGCCCTCGGCGTACGCGTCCGACGACAGCTTGAAGAGGTTGTGCAGGCCGGTGCTGTTCGCCGCCCAGATCGTCTTATGGGTATAACCACCCGAACCGGACACATCGTCCCGCTTCTGATGCGGCTGGCCCCATTTGACCTTGCGCTTGTTCCGCCGGGACTCCGGGGCGACGTACGCCTCGATGCCGATGATCGGCGTCACGCCCGCCTTCTGCGCGGAGTGGAAGAAGTCGTACGCCCCGTGCAGGTTGCCGTGGTCGGACATGGCGATGTGCGACATGCCCATCTCGTTGCAGGCGTTGAACATGTCCTTGAGCCGCGCGGCACCGTCCAGCATGGAGTACTGCGTGTGGACGTGAAGGTGCGTGAAAGGCGGCTTGGTCACGGGGGTGCCTCCTGCGGGACGAGTGGGGCGAACAGCGTTGGAGTCTACGTCGGCCCACCGACAGCCGTGGGGCACTCCCCGGTGGCTCCGTGCGTTGAGCCCGTTGGAACAGCTGTCCCCTATGTCACGCCCCTGGAGGCACACGCGATGTCGGTCCCGCAGTCCAGCTCCGAGGAGCGCGGCGAGGAGATCCTCGCCGTTTTCGGCACCGCATTCGGCGAGCTGCTGGCCGCCGATCCGGCCGCCTTCCGGGTCAAGTTCCGGAAGATGGCCGCCTCGGCCTTCGCCTTCTACCGGGGCGCGGCCTGCCTCTTCTACCAGGATCTGGGCGAGAGCGCGCAGGGCGGACCGTATCTGGACGAGCGGACCGGCCGGGTCTGGATCCACGGCGACCTGCACGCGGAGAACTTCGGCACCTACATGGACGCCAACGGCCGGCTGGTCTTCAACGTGAACGACTTCGACGAGGCCTATGTCGGCCCGTTCACCTGGGACGTCCAGCGCTTCGCGGCCTCGCTGGCGCTGCTCGGCCACGCGAAGGCGCTCAGCGACGACCAGATCACCGGCCTGGTGGAGACCTACGCCGCCGCCTACCGCGAGCGGATCCGGGTGCTGGCCTCGGGCGCCAGGGACGACGACGTGCCGCCGTTCACGCTGGACACCGCGGACGGCCCGCTGCTCGGCGCGCTGCGCGCGGCCAGGGCGCGCACCCGATTCGCCCTCCTCGACTCGATGACCGAGATCCGGGACCACGAGCGCCGCTTCACGTCCGACAGCAGCGCGGTGGAGCTCGACGCCGCGTCCCGGTACAAGATCCTCGCGGCCTTCGACGGCTATCTGGAGACGCTCCCGGAGGAGAGCTTGGGCCGCCCCGACTCGTACCGGGTGAAGGACGTGGTGGGGCGCAGGGGCATCGGGATCGGCTCGGCCGGGCTGCCCTCGTACAACATTCTCCTGGAGGGGCACAGCGACGCCCTGGAGAACGACGTGATCATCTATATGAAGCAGGGGCAGACCCCGGCGGTCGCCCGGCACATCACCGACCCCTCGGTCCGCGGTTACTTCCGGCACGAGGGCCACCGCACGGTGATCTCGCAGCGCGCCCTGCAGGCGCACGCCGACCCGTGGCTCGGCTGGACCGAGCTGGACGGGGCGGGCCAGCTGGTGGCGGAGGTCTCGCCGTACGCGGTGGATCTCGACTGGTCGGATCTGGACGACCCCGAGGAGATCGCGGCGGTCGTCGCCGACCTCGGGCGGGCCACGGCCACCATGCACGCGGCGGCGGACGACGAGAGCGGCCACTCGCTGGTGCCGTTCTCGACGGAGCGCGCCATCGACGCGGCCATCGCTGCCGACGAGGACGGCTTCGCCAAGATGCTGGTGGACTTCGCGCACTCCTACGGGGTGCAGACCCGCCGTGACCACGCGGTATTCGTGGAATTGTTCCGCAATGGCCGCATCCCCGGTCTTTAGACCGAGGAGACTCATGGACCTTTAAGGGACCCTTACCCGCGCCCATGACACACTCGGGGCCGATGGACATATCAGGGACGCAGCTCAGAGCGGTTCGCGCGGCGCTTTTCACAGCGCTGGTCGTGACCCTCTCCGCTGCGTCCCATGTGCTCCTCTCGCGGGTCCCGCTGCCGCCGGTCACCGTGGCGGCGCTCGCCGCCGCCGTCTTCGGCGTGGCCTTCGCGCTGGCGGGGCGCGAGCGGGGGTTCGGGGCGATCGCGGGTGTCCTCATCCCGCTCGAACTCGCCGCCGACACCGTCTTCACCACCGGCCAGCACGTCTGTTACGGCCCTTCGGGCGGCCCGGTCGCAGGCGCGCTGCGCTCGGTCGGCGTGGACGTGCTCTGCGGCGGCCAGGTCGGCACCCCGCTGACCTCCGTGACCGGCCCCGGCAAGGACGCGGTCGCGCTGCTCGACTCCCCCGCCCCGGCGCTGCCCTGGCTGCTGCTCGGCGCACATGTCGCGGTCGGGCTGCTGGCCGCGCTCTGGCTGCGGCGCGGGGAGAGCGCGCTGGCCTCGGTGGCCCGGTCGGTCGGCGCCCTGGCATTCCGGCCGCTGCGCGTCGCAGTCGCCGTCATCGCGGCCGCGGGCGCCTCCGTACGGCCCGGTGCGCGCCCCGTGCACCGCCCGCGCACCTCGCGCGCCCTGCTCCTCGCGCACTCCGTGGGACTGCGCGGACCTCCGTACCCGGCTCCCCTTCCGAGCTGAGTACGCAGTTCCGTCCTGCCCCCACCACGTCCTAAACGGAGAGCCCCACCATGAGTGCACGCAACAACCAGGCCAACAAGGCAGCGGCCCGCGAGCGGCTGCGCGCCGAGCGCGAGCGCCAGGCGAAGAAGGACAAGACCCGCCGGCAGGTCTTCGTCGCCGGATCGGTCGTCGTCGTCCTCGCGATAGCCGCCGGCGTCGGCTACGGCGTCATGCAGCTGAACAAGCCCTCCCACTGGGAGGCCGCGAAGAGCGACAAGGTCGTCGCGCCGAAGAACACCACGGGCACCGACGGCACCACGGTCACCGTCGGCAAGGCGTCCGCCAAGAAGACGCTGCAGATGTACGAGGACCCGCGCTGCCCGATCTGCGCGACCTTCGACCAGACGGTCGGCCCGACGGTCCAGAAGGACCTCGACGCGGGCAAGTTCAAGATCCAGTACATCGGTGCGACGTTCATCGACAACAACGGCGGCGAGGGCTCGAAGAACGGTCTGAGCGCCCTGGGCGCCGCGCTCAATGTGAGCCCCACCGCCTTCGAGCAGTACAAGACCGCGATGTACTCCACGAAGTGGCACCCCGACGAGACCACGGACACGTTCAAGGACGACTCGTACCTCATCAAGATCGCGCAGACGGTGCCCGAGCTGAAGGACAACAAGGCCTTCCAGAAAGCCGTCAACGAGGGCACCTACGACGCGTGGGCGATGAAGATGTCCCAGAAGTTCGACAAGAGCGGGGTCACGGGCACGCCCACCCTCAAGATGGACGGCAAGAAGCTGACCACCCCGGGCAGTGACAACGCGCCCATGTCCGTCGCCGACTTCAACACCGCCCTGGACAAGGCCCTCAAGGGCTGACCCCGGCGGGAAGCCACTCCAGGCCGGCCCCGGCGCGCGCGGCTCTACAGCGTTTCGAGGAAGCCGAGCGCGACCCGCCAGGTCCGCTCGGCCGCCTCGGCGTCGTAGTCGGGCAGCCCGGGGTCGGTGTAGAGGTGGCCCGCGCCCGCGTAGCGGTGCACCTCCACGTCGGCCCCGATCCGCTGCATCCGCAGGTACCAGGCGTTCAGCCAGTCGTGCGGCTCGAACGGGTCGGGGTCGGCGACGTGCAGCTGTACGGGCAGCTCGTCCACGGAGGCGTCGTCGGCGATGTCCGATGTACCGTGCAGGAGCAGCAGCCCGCGTGCCTTCTCGTCGGCGATGGCCAGGTTCTGCGCGAGGGAACCGCCGAGCGAGAACCCGGCGTAGACCAGACCCTCGTCCGAGTGGGGAGCTGCGGCCGTCACGGCGCGCTTGAGCAGCTCTTCGGAGCCCAGCTCCTCCTTGAGGGCCATGCCCTCCTCGACGGTCTCGAAAGTCATACCGTCGAAAAGATCGGGCACCAGCACCTGATGACCGGCTGCACGCAGCCGGTCGCCCGCCGCGTGGACGGCGGGCCGCAAACCGTAGGTCGAATGGAAAAGGATGATGTTCACGTGGCCATGGTGCCAGCTGCGGCAGGAGGCATGGAGACCGTCGTGCGACCGCTGATCGTCATCGGCGGCTCGGTGGTGCTGACCCTCGCGGTGGGCTGGCTGGTCGACCGCGCGCTGAGGAGAACGGACGCCCGCCACCACGAGACCCCGCTCTGGGGCCTGCTGCGGCGCTGCCGGGTGCCGCTCCAGTCGGTGCTGATCACGGCGTTGCTGCGGGGCAGTTACCACGAGGTGCGGCTGAAGGCGGTCGAGCACCACGCCACCGGGATCGGGCAGATCCTCAGCCTGGTGCTGATCGGGTCCACGGCCTGGCTGGCGCTGCGGATCGCGACGGCGATCGTCGACTCCTCGTACGCCCGCTACGCGGCCACCACCCGCGATCCGGCCAGGCTCCGCCGGGTCCGTACCCAGGTCACCCTCATCCAGCGGGTGGTGACCGCGATCGTCGCGACGGTGGCCGCCGCCGCGATGCTGCTCACCTTCCCCGCGATGCGCACGGCCGGGACCTCCCTGCTGGCCTCGGCCGGACTCCTCGGCATCGTCGCCGGTGTGGCCGCGCAGTCCACGCTGGGCAACCTGTTCGCCGGGCTGCAGATCGCCTTCGGCGACATGGTCCGCATCGGGGACACGGTGGTCGTGGACGGCGAGTGGGGCACCATCGAGGAGATCACGCTGACCTTCCTCGCGGTACGCACCTGGGACGAGCGCCGGATCACCATGCCGGTCTCGTACTTCACCAGCAAGCCGTTCGAGAACTGGTCGCGCGGCGGTGCGCAGATGTCCGGCACGGTCTTCTTCGAGCTGGACCACTCGACGCCCGTCCCGCAGATGCGCGAGAAGCTGCGGGAGATCCTGCGGGAGATCCCGTCGTGGGACGGCAGGAACTGGTCGCTGGCGGTCACGGACACCTCTCCGAGCACGATCCAGGTACGGGCCGTGGTCACCGCGAGGGACGCCGACGACATCTGGACCGTACGGTGTGCGGTACGGGAGCAGCTGATCGCCTGGCTGCGCGACGAGCATCCGTACGCCCTGCCGAGGATCTCCACGGCGCCGGCCGAGCTGTCGAAGAACGGCTGGGGCGGCCCCGACCTGTTCAAGCACGACGCCGCCCCCGTCAAGCACGACCCCAACCCCAGGACCGGCCGGGGCTGAGGGACTGAGCGGCCCAGCGACTCAGCGGCTCAGCGGCTCAGCGGCTCAGCGGCTCAGCGGCTCAGCGGCTCAGCGGCTCAGCGGCTCAGCGGCCAAGGAGATACGGCCGGCTCCTGACAGAGCGAACAGATCGGACAGAGGGACCGGCGCTACCGCAGGCTGCGTACGTCGAGGTGGCGCAGCACCCGGTCGACGATCTCCGGGTCCGCGCCGGGTTCGTTGCGCGCGGAGAGCACCTCGTGGCGGGCCGCCGACATCATCTCCCGCTGGATCCGCTGGACCGTCCTGACCCGCTCGGCCCGCTTCAGATACGCGGCGTGCCGCTCCTCGTCGACCATGTCGGGGCTGATCCTGACGCCGATCTCGAACGCGCCGCGGGCCAGCCGCTCCTGGACGTCCTCGGGCAGCTCCTCGACGCCCTGGATCTCCTTGAGCCGGTGTCTGGCGGCCTTGGCCGCCCGTACCGCCAGGCTCCGTTCCAGTTCGCGCTCGGCGCCGGTGTCCGCGCGGACCCCCAGTTTCTTCACCAGCCAGGGCAGGGTCAGCCCCTGGAAGACCAGGGTGACCATGACCACCGCGAAGGCGATGAAGATCATTTCGCTGCGGGCCGGGAAGGGGCTGCCGTCGTCCTTGGTCATCGGGATGGCGAGGGCCAGTGCGACCGATGCGACGCCGCGCATCCCGGACCACCACATGACGATGGTCTCGCGCCAGCTGGTGGGGATGTCCTCGTCGTAGTCCCGCAGGGTGTGCAGTTTCTTCGCCAGCCAGGTGGCGGGCAGCAGCCACGCCAGACGCAGTCCGACCACCACGCCGACGGCCGCCGCACCCCAGCCGATCATCTCGGCCAGATGCCCTCCCGCGGTGCCGAAGACCACATGCAGTTCAAGGCCGATGAGGCCGAAGGTCACGCCGGTGACGAGGGTGTCGACGATCTCCCAGAAGGCGTTGCCCTCCAGCCGGCCGCGTACGTCGTCGGCATCGGCGGTGTGTTCGGCGAGGAACAGCGCGGAGGTGAGCACGGCCAGCACGCCCGAGCCCATCAGCTCCTCGGCCAGCACATAGCTGAGGAAGGGCACCAGGAGGGTGAGGCCGATCTGCAGGGTGGTGTCGCCGAGCAGCCCCATCAGCTTGTTGGTGATCCAGCCGAGTGCGATCCCCACCACCACGGCCACCACCGCGGAGAGCACCAACTGCCCTGCCGCGACCGGCCAGGAGAACGTCCCGGTCACGGCGGCGGCGATGGCCACGTGGTAGAGCACGATCGCCGTCACATCGTTGAACAGCCCTTCGCCCTCCAGGATCGAGACCAGCCGGCGGGGCAGCCCGAGCGCGCCCGCCACCGCGGTCGCCGCCACCGGGTCGGGCGGCGCCACCAGCGCACCCAGCGCGACCGCGGCCGCGATCGGCAGGCCCGGCACGATCGCGCTCGTGACGGCGGCCACCGCGGCCGTCGTCACGAAGACCAGTGCCACGGCGAGCAGCAGGATCGGCCGGAAGTTGGCCGTGAACTGCCGCCACGAGGTGCGCTGTACGGCCGCGTACAGCAGGGGCGGCAGTACCAGCGGAAGGATGAAGTCCGAGGGGATGTCGACATTGGGCACGAAGGGCAGCAGGGCGAGGCAGATTCCGCCGAGCGTCATCAGGACCGGCGCGGGCAGCCCGAGCCGCTCGCCGATCGGTACGGAGACCACCGCTCCGATCAACAGCAGGAGCAGCAGTGCCAATTGGTCCACGGGGTGCCCTCCGGGGCTGTCGGAATCTCCGTCGGCATCACTGCCGAAACCTTGACGATCAGTGGCCCAAGCGTGCCATGCAAGGGGCGCGTACCGGCCCAATAGCCCCGCCCGTTCCGGCTCGGCTCGCGTCACACCTCCGCTTTCATCCGATGTCTATGGTGCGCGAGGTCTTCCGGTCCGGTGCGGGCGCGGGCACTATGCAGGGTGCATGGATTCAGGAACGAGAACTGCCGACACATACCTGACTGGAGCTCCTATGCCCTCCGCGCACCGGCCCGGCCGTACGACCACTCCCCCGGCAGGCGGCTGCTCTTCCTCACCGACATGGTCCGGGCGAACCCCGGCGAGCCGATGACCGAGTCCCGCTGCAACGACCCGCGCACCCCGGCCTCGTACGGATAGGACGGCCAGGTCATCGACGACTTCCGCCCGCCGCACACCGGAGTCACCTTCGACAGCGTCGGCGATCGGATCTTTCCGGCGGGTTCCGAGGACCGTGCCCGGGCCGAGGAGAACGCCCGGGGGATCGACCAGCACATCCGCCGCCCGCACGCGGCGGGGACCGGCTCGTCCTTCTTCACCGGCATCATCGTGGCGCCGAAACCGCCGGCCGAGCTGTACGGCGCCGGCCCCGACCACGGCATGGGCCCGCCGGCCGACGCCTGCCGCGGGCTGCCCGCCTCCTGACACACCACGCCCCGCCCGGGGCGCCCCGCACCGCACCGGCCCCCTGGCCGGACACCGTACGCCGCACACCGCGCGGGCCCGGCCCCCGCGGGGAACAGGAGACCCACCGTGCACGAGCTCTCCCGCAGACACTTCGCCGGTACGGCGGCGGGCGCGACCGCCGCCCTCTGGCTGGCCGGGTCCCGCACCGCCTGGGCGGCCCCGGCCGACGGCGGGCCCGCGGCCCACCGCCCCGATGTGTACGAACGCACGGTCCGCGCGGCCGCCATGAAGTGGCGGCGGCTGCCCACCGGCTGGCAGGACGCGCCCTTCCTCGCCAACGGCTACCTCGGCGCTCAGCTCTACCAGGGCGCGGCCGCGAACACCCTGAAGCTGATGATCAGCCACAGCCAGGTGCAGGACCAGCGCGGCCAGTGGCGCGGCGGCACGGGCTACTCCCGGCTGCCCGTCGGGTACTTCACGCTCACCCTGGCCGGGGAGATCACCGCGGTCGACTGGACGCTCGACCCCTACGACGCGGAGCTGCGCGGCACCCTTACCACCACCCGCGGCTCCCTCACCTTCTCCGCGCTCGTACAGAACGATTCGGGCGCGCTGCTGGTCTCGACCCGGCCGAGCGCGGGCGAGGATTCCGCCGCCTGGTCCTTCCAGTGGCTCCAGGCCGCCAGTACCCGGCTCATCGACAGACCGGCCGACTACACGCCCAACCCGGATCCGCGGGTCGGCGCGGGCTTCGTGGAGCAGCCGCTGCTGGCGGGCGGCGGCTGGACAACGGCCTGGCGGGAGCAGCGCGAGGGCACCGGACGGCTGCTGGCAGCACAACTCGTCCACCTCTTCCCCGGCGATGTACGGCAGGCGACCGCGGACGCCGTACGGGCGGTGGACCGCGCCCTGGCCACCGGCCCCGACCGGCTGGTCGCCCGGCACCGGGCGTGGTGGCACGCCTACTACCGGCGCAGCTTCCTCTCCGTACCGGACAAGCGGCTCCAGACCTTCTTCATCCTCCAGCTCTACAAACTGGCCTCGGCCACCCGCGCCGACGGCCCGACGATGTCCGAGTGGGGGCCCTGGTACCCGGAGGTCGGGAACAGCTGGACGGCGGTGTGGTGGAACCTCAACGTCCAGATCGGGATGGCGCCGGTCAACGGCACCAACCACCCCGAACTCGACTCGGTGACCCAGGCGTTCCGCCGCTTCGAGAAGAACCTCTCGGCCTCCGTGCCCACCGCCTACCGCGACGGCCGGAGCTACGCCCTCGGGCATCCGTCCGACTGGCAGCTGCGGGCGGGCGACACCTACGACGTCGGAGTCCCGGGCTCCAGCCGCATCTCCGACAACTTCGGCAATCTCACCTGGGCCCTGCACAACGTCTGGCTGTCCTACCGGCACTCGATGGACCTCGCCACCCTGCGCGACGTGGTCCATCCGATCCTCGCGAAGGCCATCGCCTTCTACGCCCACTTCCTGCACGAGGGCGGCGACGGCAGGCTGCACCTGCTGACCACCCGCTCCCCCGAGTACGCCGACGCGGCGGACTGCACCTACGACCTCTCGCTGATCCGCTGGGGCGTCCGTACGCTCATCGAATCGGCCCGGCTGCTGCGCGTGGACGACCCCAGGGCCCGGCAGTGGCGGGACATCGCGGCCAGGCTCACCCCGTACGCGGAGGATCCGGCGGACGGGGTGATGATCGGCAAGGACGTCCCGCTGGCGGACTCGCACCGCCACCACTCCCATCTGCTCTGGCTCTACCCGCTGCGCGAGCGGAAGTGGGACCGGCCGGCCGACCGGGACGTGATACGGCGCTCGCTGGACCACTGGACGAGCATGCGGAGCGCCTGGCACGGCTACAGCTACGCCACCCTGTCGTCCATGTACTCCGTGACGGGCGAGCCGGAGAAGGCCCTGGACCGGCTGGCCTTCTTCACCGGCGGGAACACCGTGGCCGACTGCCAGTTGACGCCGAACACGATGTACCGCGAGGGCAAGAACCTGGCGCTCGAATCCCCGCCGGCCGCCGTCCAGTCGATGCTGGACATGGCGGTGCAGGGCGACGGCGGGGTGCTGAAGGTCTTCCCCTCGGTGTCGGAGCGCTGGGCGGACGCGTCGATCGCATCGCTGCGTACCGAGGGCGCCTTCCTCGTGGACGCGGACCGGGCGGGCGGCGCCACCCGCTGGATACGGATCAGGAGCGAGGCGGGCGAACCGCTCACGCTCGACCACGGGATCTCCGGCGCGGTGGACGTACGGGACGACCACGGGCGCCCGCTGTCCTGGCGCGGTACGGGTCCCGGCCGGATCGCGGTACGGCTGCCGCGCGGTGCGGCGGCCGTGGTCACCCCGCGCGGCGGCCACGGGACCCGGGGCCCCAGGGACGTACCGGCGAACGGGACGGCCGAACCCTGGGGGCTGCCGGACTGACCGGCCGGCCACGTCACCGGTCCTGACATCCGGTCAGGGGCGCGGCCCGTCCCCTCAGCGGGGCGCCGCGTCCCCGACCGTCCGGCGCATCGCCCGGTGCGGGATGCCCGCGTCCGGGAACTCGGGGCCGTACACCTCGTACCCCAGCCGCTCGTAGAAACCCAGAGCATGGGTCTGCGCGTGCAGATCGACGGCGGTCAGCCCGTGCTCACGGGCCGCGTCCTCGATCGCCCGGACCAGCGCGGCGCCGACGCCCCTGCCCCGCGCGGCGGCGGCGACGGCGAGCCGGCCGAGCGAGCCGACGCCCGGCTCGTCCACACCGCGCCCCGGGCCCGCGGCAGGCAGCAGCAGCCGCCCGGTGCCCAGCGGACCCTCCGCGTCGGCGGCCAGCACATGGACCGTGGCGGCGTCGGTGTCGTACGCGTCGTACTCCAGCTCGGGCGGCACGCCCTGCTCGGTCACGAAGACGTCCCTGCGGACGGCGAGGCAGGCGTCGAGACCGGCCGGGTCGGCCACCACCCGCACCTCGTACCCAGTGGTCACCGCTGCTCGCTCTCCGCCCGGATCGCCTCCAGCGCCTTCCGCAGGTCCTCCGGGTACTCGCTGCGGAACTGGACCCACTGGCCGTCCGACGGGTGCTCGAAGCCCAGGCTCATCGCGTGCAGCCACTGCCGTGTCAGTCCGAGCCGCTTCGCCATGGTCGGGTCGGCGCCGTAGGTGATGTCGCCCACACAAGGATGGCGGTGGGCGGACATGTGCACCCGGATCTGGTGCGTACGACCGGTCTCCAGCTTGATGTCGAGCAGCGAGGCCGCCCGGAACGCCTCGATCAGGTCGTAGTGCGTGACGGACGGCTTGCCCTCGGCCGTCACAGCCCACTTGTAGTCGTGCTGGGGGTGGCGTCCGATGGGGGCGTCGATCGTCCCGCTCATCGGATCCGGGTGTCCCTGCACCAGCGCGTGGTAGCGCTTGTCGACCGTGCGCTCCCGGAACTGCTGCTTGAGCAGGGTGTACGCGCGCTCCGACTTGGCCACCACCATCAGTCCGGACGTCCCCACGTCCAGCCGGTGCACGATGCCCTGGCGCTCGGCCGCACCCGATGTGGAGATGCGGTACCCGGCAGCCGCGAGACCGCCGATGACGGTGGTACCGGTCCAGCCGGGGCTGGGGTGGGCGGCGACACCGACGGGCTTCAGGATCACCACGATGTCGTCGTCGTCGTGGACGATCTCCATGCCCTCGACGGGCTCGGCGACGATCCGCACGGGGGCCGCGGCCGCCGGCATCTCGACCTCCAGCCAGGCGCCGCCGTGGACCCGCTCGGACTTCCCGACCACCGACCCGTCGACCTGCACCTTTCCGGAGGCGGCGAGGTCGGCCGCCTTGGTACGGGAAAACCCGAACATACGGGAGATGGCGGCGTCGACGCGCTCGCCCTCCAGGCCGTCGGGAACGGGCAGGGTGCGGATCTCGGGAACGGTGCTCACCCGTCGAGTATGCCTTGCCCGCCGGACCCTCCCGGCCGCCGGCCTCGTGGGACGCTTCCGCCGGCTTGCGGGACCGGCCAGTCAGTCCTTGTGGACGGTCCCGTCGGGGTCGAGGCCACGGAACGAGAGCAGCACGATCAGGATGCCGCCGCAGACGATCGCGGAGTCGGCGAGGTTGAACACCGCGAAGTGCGCGGGCCTGATGAAGTCGACGACCTCACCCTGGAAGACGCTGGGTGCGCGGAAGATCCGGTCGGTGAGATTGCCCAGCGCCCCACCGAGCAGCAGGCCGAGGGCGACGGCCCAGGGCGCGCTGTAGAGCTTCCTGGCCAGCCGGACGATGACCACGATCACGGACGCCGCGACCATGGTGAAGATCACGGTGTACGCCGACCCCAGCCCGAAGGCCGCGCCCGCGTTCCGGATCGCGTCGAACTGGAGCAGATCGCCGATCACCTTGACCGGGGCGTGGTGCTCCAGCTTGGCCACCACGACCATCTTGCTCACCAGGTCGAGCAGGTAGGCGAGAACGGCCACGGCGAAGAGCACCGTGAGCCTGCGCCTGCCCCGGGGCCGCTCGTCGGAGCTCTCCCCGTCCGCGGCCGAAGCCTCGGGGGCGGCCACCACGGTGGTCTCCTCCGCGGACGGCTGCTCCGGTGCGTCCCCCGCCGACTCGGGAACGTCCGGCGTACCGATGATGCGCTCCGCCTCTGCCACGTGTTTCCCTCGCCTCAGTACTGACTGAGGACGAGGGTACGACACACCTACGGCACACGCGCCCGGAAGCCCTCAGTACCTGCGCTCCTGTTTCTGCTTGCACTCGACGCAGAGGGTCGCGCGCGGGAAGGCCTGCATCCGCGCCTTGCCGATCGGCTTCCCGCAGTTCTCGCAGAGCCCGTAGGTTCCCGCGTCGAGCCGCTCCAGCGCCCGCTCGGTCTGCTCCAGCATCTCGCGCGCGTTGGCGGCGAGCGCCAGCTCGCTCTCCCGGGTGATGTTCTTGGTGCCGGTGTCGGCCTGGTCGTCCCCCGCGCCGTCGCCGGAGTCCCGCATCAGACCGGCGAGAGCCGTCTCGGCCGCGGCGATCTCGGCCCCCAGCCGCAGATCCTCGCTCTGCAGCTCCGCCCGCGCCTCCGCGACCTCCTCCGGAGTCCAGGGGTCCTCTCCGGGCCGTACGGGCAGCTCGTCGGGGGCCGCGGGCGCGACGACCCGGGCCGTGGACACGGCGCGCTCGCCCGCTGCCCCGTCCCCTCCAGCACTCTTCTTCGCAACCACCGTTTCGGCTCCTGTCTCTTCCGCGGCCTCGGCCGCCCCCTGTGCCGCGGTCGCGGCCGTGCTGCCCGGCGCCCGGTGGCCCGGTGGCGTACTCGATGCGGCCGTCTTCCTGGCAGCCGCCTTCTTCGCAGTCTTCTTCGCAGTCTTCTTCGCAGTCTTCTTCGTGGCCTTCTTCACGGACTTCTTCGCGGCCGTCCGGCCGGCCTCTCCGGCGGCCGTCTCCTCGGCTGCGGTCTCATCGGCTGCGGTCTCATCGGCTGCTGCCTTCTCGGCCTTCTTGGATGCCGCCTTCTTGGCTGCTGCCTTCTTCGCCGCCGCGGCCTTCTTCGCGGTGGAATCTGCGGACGCCGATCTCGATCCGGCGGTCTTCTTCGCCACCATGGCCGCGGCCCCTTCACATTTTGTGATCTTGCTCGCGAGTCTGCTGGGACGATAAATCGACACCAGTCGCGCGGCAACGGGGCACGCCGCCGGTTCAGCCCTCCTCACGTCCGGGGCAGGCCGGACCTGCATGCGTTGTGCCCAGCTCCCCGCCCGGTAATCCGCCGGCCGCGGGTCCGGCTGTTCCCGATGGGTCCCGTGTGGCCATTCGGGTCACCGCGGCGGCCGGGGGCACCCTCGGGAAAACCGGTCGGAGCGCGCCCTGCCGGGCCCGTACACTGGCCGCAGCGGAAGGCATGGACGGGACGAGTAGCGGCGCAGGCGGCCACGAGCGATCCGGGGACGGTGTGAGCCCGGAGGCAGGCACGGCGTGAAGATCACCCCGAGCTGTCGGAAGAAACCCCCGGACACCGTGGACGGGGCGAGTAGAACCGGCACCGCGACCCCAATGAGGGGGCCACGGCACGACAGCCGCGGCCAAGGAGGGTGGTACCGCGGGAGCGACTGGCTCTCGTCCCTCCGACGGAGAGAGAAACGTCCGTTGGAGGAGTTCGATGACACCGCCCCTGTACCGCCAGGTGCCCGCCCAGGTCGACCTGCCCGCCCTTGAACACGCCGTGCTGGACTTCTGGCGCGAGGCACAGGTCTTCACGAAGAGCCTGGAGCAGTCCGAAGGACGTCCCGAGTGGGTGTTCTACGAAGGGCCGCCGACCGCCAACGGCATGCCCGGCGCCCACCACATCGAGGCCCGTGTCTTCAAGGACGTCTTCCCGCGCTTCCGTACGATGCAGGGCTACCACGTGCCCCGCAAGGCCGGCTGGGACTGCCACGGCCTGCCCGTCGAGCTGGCGGTCGAGAAGGAACTCGGCTTCAGCGGCAAGCAGGACATCGAGGCGTACGGGATCGCCGCCTTCAACGACAAGTGCCGCGCATCGGTGACCCGGCACACCGACGCCTTCGCCGAGCTGACCACCCGGATGGGCTACTGGGTCGACCTGGAGAACGCGTACCGGACGATGGACCCCTCCTACGTGGAGAGCGTCTGGTGGTCGCTGAAGGAGATCTTCAACAAGGACCTGCTGGTCCAGGACCACCGCGTCGCCCCCTGGTGCCCGCGGTGCGGCACCGGCCTCTCGGACCACGAGCTGGCCCAGGGGTACGAGACGGTCGTCGACCCCTCCGTCTTCGTGCGCTTCCCGCTCACCTCGGGGCCGCTGGCCGGCGAGGCCGCCCTGCTGGTCTGGACGACCACCCCCTGGACGCTGGTCTCCAACACGGCCGTCGCCGCGCACCCCGCCGTCAGCTACGTCGTCGCGACCGACGGCAACGAGAAACTGGTCGTCGCGGAGCCGCTGCTCGACAAGGCACTCGGTGAGGGCTGGGAGACCACGGGCGAGCGCTTCACCGGAGCCGAGATGGAGCGCTGGACCTACCAGCGTCCGTTCACGCTGCTCGAATTCCCGGCCGATGCGCACTACGTCGTCAACGCCGAGTACGTCACCACGGAGGACGGCACCGGACTCGTCCACCAGTCCCCGGCCTTCGGTGAGGACGACCTCAAGGTCTGCCGGGAGTACGGCCTGCCGGTCGTCAACCCGGTCCGCCCGGACGGCACGTTCGACGAGGACCTCCCGCTGGTCGGCGGCGCCTTCTTCAAGAAGGCCGACGAGACCCTCGTCGCCGACCTCCAGGACCGCGGTGTGCTCTTCCGCCACGTTCCGTACGAGCACAGCTATCCGCACTGCTGGCGCTGCCACACCGCGCTCCTCTACTACGCGCAGCCGTCCTGGTACATCAGGACCACCGCGGTCAAGGACGCGATGCTCCGGGAGAACGAGAAGACCAACTGGTTCCCGGACTCGGTCAAGCAGGGCCGCTTCGGCGACTGGCTGAACAACAACGTCGACTGGGCGCTCTCCCGGAACCGCTACTGGGGCACCCCGCTGCCGATCTGGCGCTGCGAGGACGACCACCTCACGGTCATCGGTTCACGCGCCGAGCTGACCGACCTGACCGGCACCGACCAGTCGGAGCTGGACCCGCACCGCCCGTACATCGACGCGGTCACCTTCCCGTGCCCGCAGTGCGAGAAGACCGCCACCCGGGTCCCGGAGGTCATCGACGCCTGGTACGACTCGGGCTCGATGCCGTTCGCGCAGTACGGCTACCCGTACCGGAACAAGGAGCTCTTCGAGCGGCGCTACCCGGCGCAGTTCATCTCCGAGGCCATCGACCAGACGCGCGGGTGGTTCTACACGCTCATGGCGGTCGGCACGCTGGTCTTCGACAGGTCGAGCTACGAGAACGTCGTCTGCCTGGGCCACATCCTCGCCGAGGACGGCCGGAAGATGTCCAAGCACCTGGGCAACATCCTCCAGCCCATCCCGCTGATGGACCAGCACGGCGCGGACGCCGTGCGCTGGTTCATGGCCGCGGGCGGTTCCCCCTGGGCGGCCCGCCGGGTCGGCCACGGCACGATCCAGGAGGTGGTCCGCAAGACCCTCCTCACGTACTGGAACACGGTGGCCTTCCAGGCGCTGTACGCCCGTACGTCCGGCTGGGCCCCCTCGGCGGCCGACCCTGCGCCCGCGGACCGCACCGTGCTGGACCGCTGGCTGCTCAGCGAACTCAACGCGCTGGTCGACCAGGTCACCCAGTCCCTCGACGCGTACGACACCCAGCGGGCCGGCAAACTCCTGTCCGCCTTCGTCGACGACCTGTCCAACTGGTACGTACGCCGCTCGCGCCGGCGCTTCTGGCAGGGCGACGCGGCGGCGCTGCGCACCCTGCACGAGGTGATCGAGACGGTCACCGGACTGATGGCGCCGCTCACTCCGTTCATCACCGAGCGGGTCTGGCAGGACATGGTCGTCCCGGTCACCCCGGGCGCCCCGGAGTCGGTGCACCTGTCCAGCTGGCCGAAGGCCGACCTGACGGCGATCGACCCGCAGCTCTCGCAGCAGATGGCGCTGGTGCGCCGGCTGGTGGAGCTGGGCCGCGCGACCCGCGCCGAGTCGGGCGTCAAGACCCGCCAGCCGCTCTCCCGCGCCCTGGTCGCCGCGTCCGGGTTCGCCGCGCTGACGCCCGAACTCCGCGCCCAGATCACCGAGGAGCTGAACGTCTCCTCGCTGGCCTCGCTCTCCGATGTCGGCGGCTCCCTGGTGGACACCACGGCCAAGGCCAACTTCCGCGCGCTGGGCAAGCGTTTCGGCAAGGGGGTCCAGGCCGTGGCCAAGGCGGTGGCCGGGGCGGACGCGGCAGCCCTCTCGCTCGCACTGCGCGAGGGCACGGCGTCCGTGACGGTCGACGGCGAGACCGTCACCCTCGCACCCGACGAGGTGATCATCACCGAAACCCCCCGTGAGGGCTGGTCGGTGGCGTCCGACTCGGGTGCGACGGTGGCCCTGGACCTGGAGATCACCCCGGAGCTGCGAAGGGCCGGGCTGGCACGTGATGCCATCCGCCTGATCCAGGAGGCCCGGAAGAACAGCGGCCTGGACGTGGCCGACCGCATCGCGGTCCGCTGGTCCAGCACCACCCCGGAGACCAGGGAGGCCCTGGCCGAACACGCCGCCCTGATCGCGGACGAGGTCCTGGCCCTGGACTACGCGGAGGGCGGCCCGGACACAGAGGCGTACGGCGAGCCCTTCACGGACGAGGGCCTCGCGCTGACGTTCCACCTCCACAAGACAGAGGCATAACACCACCCGCCCCGTTGGGCCCGGCCGGAACTCCGGCCGGGCCCATCGGCTTTCGCGCTCCCCTCCAGCCCCTCCCGGCGGCACCTCCCAGCGGGTAGCTGGGGCGGGAGGAGCAGGCCCGCCCCAGGTGCCCCACACACCCGCACCGCAACCCGAACACCCCACGCAAAAGGGCCGGGCCCCAGGGAAACCCCGGGGCCCGGCCCTCAGTCAACCGACCGTCAAGCGCTCAACGAGCACTCACCTCAGTTGTCATCCTCGTCGATCAAGAACCCGCGCATCGGCGAAGGCGCCTGCTGCATCGGCTGCGGAGCCTGCGGCCGCACCGGCGCCATCGGCTGAGTCATCGCAGGCGACATCTGCTGCTGACCACCGTACGAGGGGCCACCGCCCATCGACGGCTGACCGCCCATGGACTGGTTGCCACCGCCCATGCCGTGCTGGGTGTGCCCCATGGCGCCCGCACCGGCCGAAGCCATCGAGGGCGACGGCGGCAGCGAAGCGGTCGCCGGGGTCCGCGGCGGGGCCAGCGAGTCGTCCGCCTGGGTCTCCAACTGACGCAGCTGGCTCTCCAGGTAGGACTTCAGACGGGTCCGGTACTCACGCTCGAAGCCACGCAGATCCTCGACCTTGCGCTCCAGCGTCGCGCGGGCCGACTCCAGCGAGCCCATCGCCACGCGGTGCTTCTCCTGAGCGTCCCGCTCCAGTGCGTCAGCCTTGGCGCGGGCGTCCCGCTCCAGACCCTCGGCACGGCTCCGGGCCTCGCCGACGATCTTGTTGGCCTCGGAACGGGCCTCCGCGATCGCCTGATCCGCCGTCTGCTGCGCGAGCGAGAGCACACGGGCGGCGCTGTCGCCGCCGGGGCCCTGCTGCTGCATCTGCGGGGGACCGCCGTGGCCGCCCATCGGACCGCCCATGGGGCCCTGGGCGAGTTGCCCCTGACCGCCCATCGGACCCTGCTGGCCCATCGGGCCCTGGCCCATCGGCCCCTGCTGCCCCATGGGGCCGGGGCCGAGCTGGCCCTGGCCGCCCATCGGGCCCTGCTGGCCCATGGGACCCGGGCCGTGCTGACCCTGCGGACCCGGACCGTGCTGGCCCTGGGGACCGGGGCCGTGCTGGCCTTGCGGACCCGGGCCGTGCTGACCCTGGGGACCGGGGCCGTGACCGCCAGGACCTGCAGGCAGCTGGGGCTGTCCGCCCGGCAGTTGGGGCGGACCCATCTGCGGCTGCTGCTGGCCCTGCGGTGGACCGGATATGGCGGCGGGCACGGGAGCGTTGGGACCGCCGCCCCGGCCGTCCTGCTGCTCGGGCGGCTTGCGCATGCCCTGCTGCTGATTCTGCGCGGCGGCACGCGTCGCGGCGGCCAGCTTGGCGCGCAGATCCTCGTTCTCGCGGAGCAGTCGCGTCAGTTCGGCTTCGACCTCGTCGAGGAAGGCATCGACCTCGTCCTCGTCATAGCCTTCTCGGAGGCGGACGGTCGTGAACTGCTTGTTCCGCACGTCCTCGGGGGTCAGCGGCATCTCTTCTTCACCTCTACGTAGTCGTCGGCAGTCGGCAGGACCGAATCGTTCACACCCGGCTCACAATGCTGATCAGGATGTAGACGATGATCATCAGAACGAAGAAGGACAGGTCGAGCGCCACGCCCCCGAGACGCAGCGGCGGAATGAACCGCCGCAGAAGCTTGAGCGGTGGATCGGTGACAGTGTAAGTGGCCTCCAGAACGACCACCATCACCTTGCCGGGTTGCCATGAACGGGCGAATTGGAAGACGTAGTCCATGACAAGCCGGAAGATCAGCACGATGAGGAAACACATCAGCGCGATGTAGACCACATCCAATGCGATGCCCATCTAACGCTTCCCTCTCCCCTGACGCTCTTGTTCTTCCGGCCTCCCGGCCGGGGTCGTACCCGGTGTCTCTCTCAGCTCTGGTTGAAGAAACCGCCCTCTGCGATACGGGCCTTGTCCTCCGCCGTGACATCGACGTTAGCAGGCGACAACAGGAACACCTTCTGCGTCACCCGCTCAATGCTGCCATGCAGACCGAAGACAAGTCCTGCGGCAAAGTCGACAAGTCGCTTCGCGTCGGTGTCATCCATCTCGGTCAGATTCATGATCACCGGAGTGCCCTCACGGAAGTGTTCCCCGATGGTACGGGCCTCGTTGTAGGTCCGGGGGTGCAGCGTGGTGATGCGGTAGGGCTCCCGCTCGGACACAACCTTGGGCATGATCACCGGGGCGTTCTTCTCCATGCTCGGACGTTCAGGTGTGATGGACGCCACGGGGGCGATTCGGGCGGGTCGTCCGCTTTCCGCCGGTAGCGCAACAGGCTCGCGCTGAGCGGGCGGTTGCACCATTCGCACCGGTTCGTCCTGCTGGGACTGGTGCGGCTGATGCGGAGGTTGGTGTCGCCGTCGGTCCCTCTCGGGCTCGGGCTCGGGTTCGAACTCGTCGTCGGGGTCGAACCCCGGGCCGTCGTACCCATCGTCCTCCACGAGGCCGAGGTAGACCGCCATCTTGCGCATCGCGCCGGCCATGCTCTGAGTCCTCCGCTCTGTGGTGGATCGCCTTGTGCCAATTTCGCAGCGTCACCAAGTGCCCGCGATCCACTGGGTCTGCCCGTCGATTGGCGGGAATGACCATATTTTCTGCTGTGGTCCGACTTGCTTCGCGACGTTACCCGAGCGGGGGACGGACGCCGAGTACCGCAGTGCCGACGCGGACATGTGTCGCACCCGCCTTCACCGCCTCTTCGAGATCCGCACTCATCCCTGCTGACACCATGTTGGCAGCAGGATGAGTCACGCGCAGGCGGGATGAGATTTCCATCAGCCGCTCGAACGCCGCCTGTTGCCGTCCCGCGTACGGGCCGGCCAGCGGTGCGACGGTCATCAGCCCGTCGAGCCGCAGTCCTGGTGCGGCAGCCACCGAATCGGCCAACTCCCCCACGCCGTCCGGGGCGACACCGCCGCGCTCCCCACGTCCGCCGGCCTCCGCGTCGAGCGCGACCTGGACCAGACAGCCGAGTTCACGACCGGCCCGGACAGCGGCGGCTGAGAGAGATGTAACAAGTCTGGCCCGGTCCACCGACTGCACAACATCGGCATAACTCGCTACAGAACGGACCTTGTTCGTCTGAAGCTGACCGACAAAGTGCCAGGAAAGCGACAGATCCGCGCACTCCTTGGCCTTCGGTGCCGCGTCCTGGTCGCGGTTCTCCGCGACCTGCCGTACGCCGAGTTCCGAGAGAAGTCGCACATCGCTCGCGGGATACGTCTTGGTGACCACGATCAGGGTCACCTCCTCCCGCTCGCGGCCGGCGGACGCGCAGGCCGAAGCGATGCGCTCCTCCACACGGGCCAGATTGGCGGCGAGTTCGCCCCTGCGATCCGTCATGCGCTATCAGTCCAGCCAGACATATCCGGCGAGCCGCCCAGTGGTGCGGTCGCGACGGTAGGAGAAATGGTCGGTCGATTCCAGGGTGCAGACCGGCGAGTGCGCCCGGTCCACGACCCCGAGCGCCGACAGCTGGGCGAGCACACCCGCCGTGACGTCCACCGCGGGCGTCGACCAGCTCGTCTCCGACCAGGCCTCGGGCACGACCCGGGCGACCTCGGCCCGCATCTCGGCGGGGACTTCGTAGCAACGCCCGCAGACGGCCGGTCCGGTACGGGCCGTGATCCGCGCGGGGTCGGCGCCGAGCGAGACCATCGCGCCGACCGCGGCGGGCACGACCCCGGCGACCAGCCCGGGACGGCCGGCATGTGCGGCGGCCACCACCCCCGCGACCGGGTCGGCCAGCAGGACGGGGACACAGTCGGCGGTGAGCACCGCCAGCGGAACCCCCCGGCGGGCCGTCACGACCGCGTCGGTTGCGGGGATTTCCGCATGGTCGCCGAGCGCCTCGGCCCAGGGGCCTTCGACCACGGCGACTTCGCGCCCGTGTACCTGGTTCATCCAGACGACCCGCGCCGGGTCGATGCCCAGGGACCGCGCGGCGGTCTCACGGTTCGTCATGACGGCGGCCGGGTCATCCCCGACCGCACCGCCGAGATTGAGCTCCTCGTACGGAACGGCGCTCACCCCGCCCCACCTGTCGGTGAAAGCGAAGTGCGCGCCGTTCGTGGACATCGCGCTGTCGTACGCGGTTATGGGACGACGTGTCACTTCAAGAAGTCCGGTACGTCCAGCTCTTCGGCCTGGCTGTCCTGGTACGGACGGGCCGGCGGCACCTGCGGCGGGGCGACCGGTGCGGCCGGGGCCTCGTTCACCCGCTCGGTCTCGGCCGGGGCCGGAGTCTCCTCGCGCTGGGTGACCGCACCGAGACCGCCGAGTGACCGGGGTGCCTCGGTGGCCCGGACCGGTACGGGCTCCTCGCGCTTGGCGGAGCCCGAACCGATGGCGCTCTCCCGGCGGGTCGGCGGCTGTCCGCCGTCGAAGCCCGCCGCGATGACCGTGACCCGCACCTCGTCGCCGAGCGCGTCGTCGATGACGGCACCGAAGATGATATTCGCCTCGGGGTGGGCGGCCTCGCTCACCAGCTGTGCGGCCTCGTTGATCTCGAAGAGACCGAGGTCCGAACCGCCGGAGATCGAGAGCAGCACTCCGCGTGCGCCGTCGATGGACGCTTCGAGCAGGGGCGAGGAGATCGCCATCTCGGCCGCGGCCACCGCGCGGTCGTCACCGCGGGCCGAACCGATCCCCATGAGCGCCGATCCGGCCTCGGACATCACGGACTTGACGTCCGCGAAGTCCAGGTTGATCAGACCCGGTGTGGTGATCAGATCGGTGATGCCCTGGACACCGGAGAGCAGTACCTGGTCCGCGGACTTGAACGCGTCGAGGACGCTGACCTGGCGGTCCGAGATGGACAGCAGGCGGTCGTTGGGAATGACGATGAGGGTGTCGACCTCTTCGCGGAGTTCGGCGATGCCGTCCTCCGCCTGGTTGGCGCGGCGCCGCCCCTCGAAGGTGAAGGGGCGCGTGACCACGCCGATGGTGAGTGCGCCCAGCGAACGGGCGATGTTGGCGACCACGGGTGCGCCGCCGGTGCCGGTGCCGCCGCCTTCTCCTGCGGTGACGAAGACCATGTCGGCCCCCTTGAGGACCTCCTCGATCTCCTCACGGTGGTCCTCTGCCGCCTTGCGGCCGACTGCCGGGTTGGCCCCGGCGCCGAGGCCCCGGGTCAGTTCACGGCCGACGTCGAGCTTGACGTCGGCGTCGCTCATCAACAGGGCCTGTGCGTCGGTGTTGATCGCGATGAACTCGACGCCCTTGAGGCCGACCTCGATCATTCGGTTGATGGCATTGACACCACCGCCGCCGACACCGATGACCTTGATGACTGCGAGGTAGTTCTGCGGTGCTGCCACGTCGAAGGCCTCTCGCCTCGAGTTACGTGTCGCCGCTGCGCGCTTGCCGCGTCGCGACGACGGATGCCGATGGGACGGTCCGAACGCCGACCCGAACCCTAACTGTGAAGTTCAGGGTTACCAGTGTGTCTGCTCCTTGGACTCTCCGAACAGGACACTAAGTCGACAAGTGGCGCACGTTCAATGAACACGCCGAACCTCCCGTTTTTCTTTTCACCCTATGTGATCAGCCGTTGCGCTGACCAACCAGGGTCCTGGCCAGCGACGATGTACGTCAACTCCCTGACGCCGCGGGGGCGGTGGGGGCGCTCACATCGAAGTGCGCCGCCTTGGGGGCGGCTTTGGTGAGTGCAATGAGCGCGCGGCCCTTCGCCGGGCCGAACTCGCTGCTCCCCCAGGCCACTGTGCGGTGCCCGGTCAGCTCAAGCGAGATCGAGTCGTATGAACTGACCCGGACGAAAAGGGTGTCGCGGGCGACAGCGGGCGGAAGTTCTCCGGCGACCCTGACTGCCTCGACCCGCAGCCGGTCCACGCCGAAACGGCGGAGACTCGGTGACTGACCCGCGGTCAATTCGAGTACCGGCACTCTTCGGGGAGCGCTTTCCACTGTGGCGAAACGCACGCCCTTCGCGTCCACTTCTGTGAACTTACCGCCCGACTTCATGAGCAGTACCGGCTTTCGCTCGGTCACTTTCAGACTGATGCCGTGCGGCCATGAACGGGTGACAACCACCGAGTCGATTCGGGGCAATTTCTTCCGGAGCCGGTTCTCCATCGCATCCGTATCGACTGAAATCAACGGATCACCGATCGGAACGGCCGCGGCCGACTCCACCTGGTCCCGGGTCAGAACCCGCATCCCGGTGGCCCGGACCTGCTCCACCCGCAGCCAGGACGAGCCGTAGAGAGCCCAGATACCGCCGCCTGCCAGAAGCAGCACGACGACCGCCACCAGGACCACCAGCCTCCGGCCGCGCGGCCGGAGGCGGCCGGGGCGCCTCCCCTGCCCCCGGGGGCGGCCGCGGCCGGACTCCGCCGCTGGGTTGCGCTCGCCGCGCTGTGCGGTCGTCGGTCCGGCCACGCTCGCTCCTTAGGGCGTCACGCCTGGTGGCGCGCCGCGATCGCCTCGTACACCATGCCGACGAGCAGGTCGTCGGCGTCGCGCCGGCCGAACTCGGCTGCGGCGCGGGACATCTCGAACAGCCGGTGCGGGTCGGCGAGAACCGGCAGGACGTTGCCCTGCACCCACTCGGGGGTCAGCTGGGCGTCGTCCACCAGCAGGCCGCCGCCGGCGTTGACCACCGGCTGGGCGTTGAGCCGCTGTTCGCCGTTGCCGATCGGCAACGGCACATAGGCGGCTGGCAGCCCGACGGCGGAGAGCTCGGCCACGGTCATCGCGCCCGCGCGGCAGAGCATCATGTCGGCCGCGGCGTACGCGAGGTCCATCCGGTCCACGTACGGTACCGGGAGGTAGGGCGGCATTCCGGGCATGTTGTCGACACGCGGCAGTTCGTTCTTCGGGCCGACCACGTGCAGGATCTGGATCCCGGAGCGCTGGAGCACCGGGGCGACCTGCTGGACCACCTCGTTGAGCCGGCGGGCGCCCTGCGAGCCGCCGGAGACCAGCAGCGTCGGCAGGTTGGGGTCGAGTCCGAAGGCGGCACGCGCCTCGGGGCGGACCCTGGCCCGGTCGAGGACGGCGATCGTGCGGCGCAGCGGGATCCCGATGTAACGGGCGCCGCGGAGCTTGCTGTCTGGCGTCGACACAGCCACGGCGGCCGCGTACCGGGAACCGATCTTGTTGGCAAGACCCGGCCTGGCGTTGGCCTCGTGCACGATGATCGGTACGCCGAGACGCTTGGCGGCGAGATAGCCGGGCAGCGCCACATAGCCGCCGAAGCCGACGACGCAGTCGGCCCTGGTCCGCTCCAGGATCTGCTCGGCGGCCTTGATCGTCCCGCGCAGCCGTCCGGGGACGGTGATCAGCTCGGGGGTGGGTCTGCGGGGCAGCGGCACGGCGGGGATCAGCCCCAACTCGTAGCCCCGTTCGGGCACGAGACGGGTTTCGAGTCCGCGCTCCGTGCCGAGGGCCGTGATGCCCACGGCCGGGTCCTGCCTGCGCAGGGCATCCGCAAGGGCGAGCGCCGGCTCGATGTGGCCGGCGGTCCCCCCGCCGGCGAGTACGACATGCACCGAAATTCACCGCTCTCCGGACGGACGCTTCTTGACGCGCCGTCTCATCGACTTCCATCTCACCCCGGGCCTCCGCAAGGCCAGAGCCCTTCTCGCCGCGGGGTCCGATCGCGCAAAGGCGATCAGCAGCCCGACGGCGAACATGGTCGGCAGCAGGGCGGAGCCCCCGTAGGAGAACAGCGGGAGCGGCACACCGGCGATCGGCAGCAGACCGAGCACCGCACCGATGTTGATCACGGACTGGACCGTGATCCAGGTGGTCACACCTCCCGCTGCGTACCTCACGAAGGGGTCCTCCGTGCGTCCGGCCACGCGGATACCCGCATAGCCTAGAGCCGCGAAGAGGCCGAGTACCGACAGAGTCCCCGCGAGGCCCAGTTCCTCCCCGGTGACCGCGAAGATGAAGTCCGTGTGGGGCTCGGGGAGTTGGCCCCATTTCTCCACACTCGCACCCAGTCCGGATCCGAACCAGCCGCCGGACGCGAGTGCGTAGATTCCGTGCACCGCCTGCCAGCACTGGTCCTGCGGGCCCGGGTCGGTCGCGCCGATGCAGGCGAGCCTGCCCATCCGGTTCGGGCTGGTCTTGATCAGCAGGAACGTCATGAACGCCGCGATGCCGAGCACCATCGCGAACATCCGGGTGGGTGCCCCCGCGAGCCACAGCAGTCCGAAGAGGATCGCGGTGAGGATGATCGCCGTGCCCATGTCGCCGCCGAGCATGATCAGTCCGAGCAGCATGAAGGCGACGGGTACCAGCGGCACCAGCATGTGCTTCCACTGCGTGAGCAGCTTCTTCTCCTGCTTGCGGGCGAGCAGGTCGGCGCCCCAGAGGATCAGGGCGAGCTTGCCGAACTCGCTCGGCTGGAGCATGAAGGGGCCGCCCAGCGAGATCCAGTTCTGGTTGCCGTTGACCGAACGCCCTATCCCCGGCACCTGGACGAGGACCATCAGGAAGACGGTGCCCGCGAGCAGGGGGTAGGCGAGGGCCCGGTGCAGCTTCACCGGCATCCGGGTCGCGATGAGCGCGAGGCCTCCGCCCAGCACCGCGGCGAAGAGCTGCTTGCGGAAGAAGAACGAGCCGGGCTCGGAGATCTCCAGCGCCTTGATCATCGACGCCGAGTAGACCATCACCAGGCCGAGCACCGTGATCAGGAGGGCGGAACCCACCAGCAGGTAGTAGGCCGTCAGCGGGCGGTCCAGGGCGCTCCGCGCCTGTTCGTAGCTGCGGCGCAGCTGGCTTCCGGCCCCGCCGCGCGGTGCGGGGCCGCGCCGGACCGCGGACGGGCGGCGTGCCGTCCCGGTACCGCCACGCCCGCCTCTGTCCTTGACCGGCATGTCTGTCCCCTCCACTCGTGCCCGGCTCTCCGCCGGGTCCCGGCGCGGGGCCGTACGGCCGGACAGACCCTAGCCGTTCTCGGCGGCCAACTCGCGTACCGCGTCGGCGAATGCCTCGCCACGCTTGTTGTAGTTGGCGAACATGTCCATGGAGGCACAGGCCGGGGCCAGCAGGACCGTGTCCCCCGGACGGGCGAGCCGTGCCGCCTCCCGGACCGCCGCTGACATGGCCCCAGTGTCGGTCCGGTCGAGGTCGACCACCGGTACCTCCGGGGCGTGTCGCGCCAGGGCTTCGGCGATGAGCGCCCGCTCGGCGCCGATCAGCACGACGCCCCGCAGCCGCTTCGCCGCCCCCTCGACCAGCTCGTCGAAGCTCGCGCCCTTGGCGAGGCCGCCCGCGATCCAGACAATCGGATCGTAGGCCGCCAGTGAGGCTTCGGTGGCATGGGTGTTGGTGGCCTTGGAGTCGTCGATGTACGCGACATCCGCGACGTCGGCCACCTTCTCGATCCGGTGCGGATCGGGCCGGAAGGCGCGGAGCCCGTCACGTACGGCCGCGGGCGCCACGCCGTACGCGCGGGCCAGCGCCGCCGCCGCGAGGGCGTTGGCGATGTTGTGCGGGGCCGGCGGGTTGACGTCGGAGACCTCGGCCAGCTCCTGGGCCTGCGTCTGCCGGTTCGCGACGAAGGCCCGGTCGACCAGGATGCCGTCGACCACGCCGAGCTGTGAGGGCCCGGGGGCACCGAGGGTGAAGCCGATGGCCCGGCAGCCCTCCTCCACGTCGGCCGCGCGGACCAGGTCCTCGGTGGCCGGGTCCGCGGCGTTGTAGACGCAGGCGACGGTGTTGCCCTCGTAGACCCGGCCCTTGTCGGCCGTGTACGCCGCCATCGAGCCGTGCCAGTCGAGGTGGTCGGGGGCCAGGTTGAGCACGGCCGCCGAGTGGACACGCAGGCTGGGCGCCCAGTGCAGCTGGTAGCTGGAGAGCTCCACGGCCAGTACGTCGTACTCCTGGTCGCCGAGTACGGCGTCGAGCAGCGAGACGCCGATGTTGCCGACGGCCTCGGTGCGCAGCCCGGCGGCGCGCAGAATCGAGGCGAGCATCCGTACGGTCGTGGTCTTGCCGTTGGTGCCGGTGACCGCGAGCCAGGGGGCCGCGTCCGGACCCCGCAGCTGCCAGGCGAGTTCGACGTCGCCCCAGACCGGCACGCCTGCTTCGGCCGCCGCCAGGAAGAGCGGTTTGCCGGGGCTCCAGCCGGGTGCGGTGACGACCAGTTCGGTGCCGTCGGGCAGCGTCGCCCCGTCGCCGAGGCGCACCGTGATGCCCAGCGCGGTGAGTTCGGCGGCCTGCGCGCGGGCGCGCTCGTCGTCGCCCTCGTTGACGACGGTGACCTCGGCGCCGAGGCCGTGCAGGGCGCGCGCCGCCGGAAGCCCGGAGACACCCATGCCAGCCACGGTGACGCGCTTGCCCTGCCAGTTCACTTGGCGGCCGCCCAGCCCGCGTAGAAGAGTCCGAGACCGACGATCACGCACATGCCCTGGATGATCCAGAAGCGGACCACGACAAGGACTTCGGACCACCCCTTGAGTTCGAAGTGGTGCTGGAGCGGTGCCATCTTGAAGACACGCTTGCGGGTCAGCTTGAACGAGCCGACCTGGATCACGACGGACATGGTGATCAGGACGAAGAGGCCGCCGAGGATGGCCATCAGGAACTCGGTGCGCGAGCAGATGGCGAGCCCGGCGAGCGCGCCGCCCAGCGCCAGCGAACCGGTGTCACCCATGAAGATCTTGGCGGGTGAGGTGTTCCACCACAGGAAGCCGAAGCAGGCGCCCATCAGGGCCGACGCGACGACCGCCAGGTCGAGTGGGTCTCTCACCTCGAAGCAGGCGCTGGGGTTGGTCAGGGTCGCCGCGTTGGCGCAGGACTCCTGGAACTGCCAGACACCGATGAAGGTGTACGCGCCGAAGACCATCACCGATGCACCGGTGGCGAGGCCGTCGAGGCCGTCGGTGAGGTTCACCCCGTTCGACATGGCCAGGATCATGAACAGCGCCCAGACGACGAAGAGCACGGGCCCGATCGACCAGCCGAAGTCCGAGACGAAGGAGAGCTTGGTGGAGGCCGGTGTGTAGCCGCGCGAGTCCTTGAACATCAGGGCGAGTACGGCGAAGGCGATACCGACGATCAGCTGGCCGGCCATCTTCGCCTTGGCCCGCAGGCCCAGCGAGCGCTGCTTGACGATCTTGATGTAGTCGTCGAGGAAGCCGACCAGGCCCATCCCCGTCATCAGGAAGAGCACCAGCACACCCGAGAACGTCATCGGGTCGCCGGTGATCAGCTTGGTGGCGAGGTAGGCGATGACCGTGGCCAGGATGAAGGCGATACCACCCATGGTCGGCGTGCCGCGCTTGCCGTGGTGGCCGCGCGGCCCGTCGTCCCGGATGAACTGCCCGTACCCCTTGCGGGCAAGGAGTTTGATCAGCAGCGGTGTGCCGACCAGGGTGAGGAAGAGTCCGATGACTCCCGAGAAGAGAATCTGCTTCATCGGGCGGCGACCTCGCCCTCGGTACCACCTTCGAGCAGCGCGGACGCCACCTGCTCCAACCCCACCGACCTGGACGCCTTCACCAGCACGACGTCTCCCTCACGCAGTTGACTGCGCAACAGGTCGACGGCCGCCTGCGCGTCGGACACGTGCACCGACTCCTCACCCCACGAACCCTCGTTATAGGCGCCCAGTTGCAGCCAGGACGCTTCCACACCCCCGACTGCCACGAGCTTGCTCACGTTGAGCCGGACGGCGAGCCGTCCGATCGCGTCGTGCTCGGCGAGTGACTCGTCACCGAGCTCGGCCATCTGGCCGAGCACCGCCCACGTACGTCCCCCCCTGGCCTGTGCGCCTTGGCCCATGGCCGCCAGCGCGCGCAGCGCGGCGCGCATGGATTCGGGGTTCGCGTTGTAGGCGTCGTTGACAACCGTCACACCGTCCGGACGCTCGGTGACCTCCATGCGCCAGCGGGAGAGCGAGCCAGCTTCGGAGAGCGCCGTTGCGATCTCGTCAGCGGACATGCCCAACTCATGTGCGACGGCGGCCGCGGCAAGCGCGTTCGACACGTGGTGCTCACCGTACAGGCGCAAGGTCACATCGCTGCACCCGGTGGGTGTGTGCAGCGTAAATGCGGCCTGTCCGGTCTCGGTGAGGCGGACATTCTCTCCCCGTACGTCCGCTTCATCCGCCTCTCCGAAGAGCAGGAGGCGCGCTTTGGTACGGGAGGACATGGCCCGTACGAGAGGGTCGTCGGCGTTGAGCACGGCGACGCCATGCTCCGGAAGCGACTCGACCATCTCGCCCTTGGCCTGGGCGATCTGCGCACGCCCGCCGAACTCCCCGATGTGCGCGGTCCCGACGTTGAGCACGAGACCGGTCTTCGGCGGCACCAGGCTGGTGAGGTAGCGGATGTCGCCGATGTAGCGCGCGCCCATTTCGAGCACCAGGTAGCGGGTGCTCTCGTCGGCGCGCAGCGCGGTGAGCGGCAGGCCGATCTCGTTGTTGAGATTGCCTTCCGGGTAGACCGTCGGGCCCTTGCGCTCCAGGAGCTGGGCGATCAGGTCCTTGGTCGACGTCTTGCCGGCCGAGCCGGTGAGCGCGACGACCTCGGTGCCGAGACGCTCCACGACGGTACGCGCGAGCGTCCCGAGCGCGGCGGTCACGTCGGGCACCACGATGGCGGGTACGCCGACGGGCCGGGTGGCCAGCACGGCCGCCGCCCCGGCTTCGGCGGAACTCCGCGCGTAGTCGTGGCCGTCGACGCGTTCACCGGCGAACGCGACAAAGAGACTGCCGGGCCGCACCGCGCGGGAGTCGGTGACGACAGGGCCGGTGACCAGGACGGACGGATCCGGTATGTCGTGCGGCTGCCCGCCGATGATGTCGGCGATCTCGGCGAGTGAAAGGGCGATCACTTGGTCATCCCTGACTGTTGTTCTCGGTTGCTGCGCGCTCGATTGCTGCGCGGAGGACCTGGCGGTCGTCGAAGGGGCGTACCACTCCGGCGATGTCCTGGCCCTGCTCATGGCCCTTGCCTGCGACCAGCACGGTGTCCCCTGGCCTGGCCCGGGCCACCGCGGCGGCGATGGCCGCCGCGCGGTCGGAGTCGATCAGGACGTCGCCGCGCTCGTGCACCGGCACCTCGGCGGCGCCGGCGATCATCGCGGCGAGGATCGCAAGGGGGTCCTCGCCACGCGGGTTGTCGGAGGTCAGTACGGCGGTGTCGGCGAGGCGGGCCGCCGCCGCGCCCATCGGGCCGCGCTTGGTCTGGTCTCGGTCGCCGCCGCAGCCGAGCACGATGAGGAGCCGGCCCTCGGTGACCTTGCGCAGGGCGCGCAGCACCGACTCGACGGCGTCCGTCTTGTGCGCGTAGTCGACGACGGCGAGATAGGGCTGTCCGGCGTCCACCCGCTCCAGCCTGCCCGGCACCCCGGGGACGGCCGCGACGCCGTCGGCCGCGGTCTGCGGGTCGATGCCCGCGACGGCGAGGGTGACGATCGCGGCGAGCGTGTTGGCCACGTTGAAGGGCCCGGCCAGCGGGGAGGTGGCGGCGATGCGCTGCCCCTGCGGTCCCACGGCGGTGAAGGTGCTGGTGAACAGGGCGACTTCGACGTCCTCGGCCCGCCAGTCGGCGTCCGGGTGGCCCTCGGCGGAGAAGGTGGTGATGGGGACGGTCGCCTCGTCGACGAGCCTGCGGCCGTACTCGTCGTCGTAGTTGACGACACCGACCCTGCTGCGCAGCGGGGTGAAGAGCTGGGCCTTGGCCTGGAAGTAGTCCTCCATCCCGGAGTGGAACTCCATGTGCTCCGGGCTGAGGTTGTTGAAGACCGCCACGTCGAAGACGCAGCCGTCGACCCGGCCGAGCACCAGCGCGTGGCTGGAGACCTCCATGGCGACCGTGTCGACCCCGCGCTCGCGCATGACAGCGAACAGCGCCTGGAGATCGGTGGCTTCGGGGGTGGTGCGCTCGGACTTGATGCGCTCGTCGCCGATCCGCATCTCGACCGTGCCGATCAGGCCGCTGAGATGCCCGGCGGCCCGGATGCCGCCCTCGACCAGATAGGCGGTGGTGGTCTTGCCGGATGTGCCGGTGATGCCGATCTGGAGGAGGTCGCGGCCGGGGTGGCCGTAGATCTCGGTGGCCAGTTCGCCCATCACGGCCCGCGGGTCGGGGACGGTCAGTACGGGAAGCCCGGTGGCCTCGGCCCGTTCGGTGCCCGTGGGGTCCGTGAGTACCGCGGCGGCTCCGAGACCCGCGGCCTGCTCGACGAAGTCGGCGCCGTGCAGCCGGGCGCCGGGAAGAGCGGCGTACAGATCTCCGGGGCGGACCGCGCGCGAGTCGTGGGTGATGCCGGTGACCTCGGCACCGCCGCCGGGTGACGCGATGCCCAGTCGTCCTGCCAGATCCCCCAGGGGGGTCGGTCGGACCTCGGCCGGACGGGGTGCTCCCGGATAGGTCACAGAAGGGTCTTTCTGGGCGATTTGGTACTGATCAGCGTGTGGCACGGCGGTGAGCGTACCGGGCGTACCGGGCTCCCCGCGAAGTGAGGGTCCGGGGGGCTTCCGGTTCCCCGGCTCCGGGGTGATGGTCGTCACTGATGGTTCCTGAGTCACTCGTGGGGGTCGAAGGTGACCGGGATGGGGTCGGCCTTCTTGCCGGTCGGCGGGGTCTGGAGGGTCTTGAGGGCGAACTCCATGACTTTCTTGTAGACATGGCCGCAGGTGGGGCCGCCGAAGTGGCTTCCGCTGGTCGGGTTCTGGATGGCGCAGTAGACGGTGACGCGGGGTTTGTCGGCGGGAGCGAAGCCCGCGAAGGAGGCGGTGTATCCGCTGTAGCGGCCGGTCTTCGGGTCCACCCGGTTGGCCGTCCCGGTCTTGCCCGCGACCCGGTAGCCGGGGATCCGGGCGGAGACGCCGGTGCCCTCCACATCGGTGACGACGGACTCCAGCATCTGCGAGACGGTCTTCGCCGTACGTTCGCTCACGACCCGGGTCCGCTTCGGGGCGGGGGACGGGGTGAAGCGGCCGTCGGGGCCCTTGGTGCCGCTGATCAGCGAGGGCTCCACCCGTACGCCGCCGTTGGCGATCGTGGAGTACACGGAGGCCGCCTGGAGTGCGCTGAGCGAGAGCCCCTGGCCGAACGGGATCGTGTACTGCTGGGACGTCGACCAGTCCTGCGGCTTGGCCAGGATCCCCGAGGTCTCGCCGGGGAAGCCGACCCCGCTCGGGCTGCCGATGCCGAACTTGCGCAGGTAGGAGTAGAGGACCCTGTTGGCCTCGGGCTGGGTCTTGCCGAGCTGGCCGGCGGCCTCGATGGTGCCGATGTTGCTGGACTTCGCGAGCACCCCGTTGAGCGTCAGGGACCAGGTGTCGTGGTCGACGTCGTCCTTGAAGAGCCGGTCCCCGCGGTGCAGCCGGTTGGGGACGGTCACATGGGTCGTGGGCGTGGCCACCCCCTGCTGGATGATGGCGGCCATCGACATGATCTTGCTGGTGGAGCCAGGCTCGAAGGCGTCCTGGACCGCGGCGTTGCCGAGCGCGGAGGGGTCGGCGTGGGTCAGGTCGTTGGGGTCGAAGCCGGGCGCGTTGGCCATGGCGAGGACCTGTCCGCTCCTGGTGTCCTGCACCACCACATAGCCGCGGTCGGCCTTGGACTCCTTGACCTGAGCGGCGATCGCGCTCTGCGCGGCCCACTGGATGTCGCGGTCCAGGGTCAGCTGGACGTCCGAGCCCGGGACGGCCGGCTTCTCGCTGGCGCCGGCGGTCGGCACCGTACGGCCGCCCGACTGCGCGTAGGTGACCTTGCCGTTGCGGCCCGCCAACTCCTTGTTCAGCGAGGACTCCAGGCCGCCGGCGCCCTGGCCGGCCGAGTTGACCCAGCCGAGCACCCCGGCGGCGAGATCACCGTTCGGATACACCCGTTTGGTGCTGGGCTCCTGGAAGACCCCGGCGATCACGTTGGCGCCCTTGCCGCCCTTGGCCTTGTCCGCTGCCGCCTTCTGCGCGAAGACGCCCTTCAGGTCCTTGATCTGGTTCCAGACCTGCGGGGTCTGCCGGCTCGCGAGGAGCACATAGCGGGTGTCGGGCGTCCTGAGCTTCCTGGCGATCGTCTCGGCGTCCTCGTCGAGGATCGGCGCGAGCAGTGCGCCCGCCTGCTCGGGGGCGTCGGTCGCGTGGCTCTGGGCGCGGCTGAACATCGTCGGGTCGGCCGTGATGTCGTACGCGTCGACGCTGGCGGCCAGGGCCACACCGCTGCGGTCGGTGATCTCCCCGCGCTCGGCGGTCAGCGTGTGGCTCAGATAGCGGTTCTTGTCGGCCTTGGTCGTGTAGGCGCTGGCGTCGACGGCCTGGACCTGGAGCAGCCGTACGACGAAGACCGCCATCACGAGCGTCAGGGCGAGGCTGACGAGCCGCAGCCGGGGGCGCGGACTGCCGAGCCGCAGCTTCCGGGGGCCGCCCGGCCGCCCGGAGCGCGGGCGGCGCTGCGCCGGGCGTGCGGTCCGCGCCGGGCGCGCCGTCCGCGCGGCGGGCCGGGCCGGGCGTGCGGGGCCCGGTACGCGGCGGCGCGGGGGTTCCTTGGACGGCACTGCGTCACCTGCCGGGGGTCGGGGTCGGCGATGTTGTCGTGCCCGTCGGCGTGGCCGGCACGGAGGGGGCGCCGTCCGACGGAGTCGTGGCCGGTGCCGAGGAGGTGGGGGACGGCGTCGAGGTGGGCGAAGGGGGCGCGGGCCGCGCCGTGGACTCCTCGGCGCGGCCCAGGACCTTGCCGTCGGGGCCGAGGAAGGCGGGGCCGCCGCCCGGCACCATGCCGAGTTCGCGGGCCCGCTTCTCCAGCGCACCGGGCGCGGCACGGCCGTCGACGTCCCGCTGCAGGGCCTGTTCCTCGTCGGTCAGCTCGGTGATCTTCTTCTGGTCCTTGCTGAGCCTGAAGGAACCTTCGTTCAGCGCCGAGTTGAGCAGCAGAAGCGTGATCAGACCTCCCCCGAGCAGCACGACGACCAGCAGGACGAAGGGCATCCTGGCCGCCCGGCCCGGTCCGGCGGGCAGCAGTGCGGCGAGGCGCGCGGCCCGGCCCTTGAGCTGCCGGGGCGGCTTGCTCACAGCGCCTCCTCGCGGATGCGCTGCGCACCCCGCAGCCTGGCGGGCGCCGCGCGCCGGTTCTCCGCGACCTCCTCCTCCGCAGGGAGTTCCGCGCCGCGGGTGAGGAGTTTGAGGCGCGGCTGGAAGCGCTCGGGCACCACCGGCAGACCGGCGGGTGCCGTGTTGGCGGCGCCTGCCGCGAAGACCTGTTTGACCAGCCGGTCCTCAAGCGAGTGGTAGGAGAGGACGGCGATGCGCCCGCCCACCGCGAGGGACTTCACCGCGGCCGGGACAGCCCGCTCCAGAACGGTGAGTTCGCCGTTGACCTCGATACGCAGCGCCTGGAAGGTGCGTTTGGCCGGGTTGCCTCCGGTGCGCTTGGCGGCCTGCGGCAGGGAGTCGCGGATCAGGTCGACCAGCCGGGCGCTGTTGGTGAAAGGCTCCCGCTCACGCTCCCGTACGACAGCGGAGACGATGCGTTTGGCCTGCTTCTCCTCGCCGTACGCGCGCAGGATCCGGACCAGTTCGCCGGGCGGGTAGGTGTTCAGCACCTCGGCCGCGCCCATGCCGGTCGTCTGGTCCATCCGCATGTCGAGCGGGGCGTCCTGGGCGTAGGCGAAACCGCGGTCGGCCTCGTCCAGCTGCATCGACGAGACACCGAGGTCGAAGAGGACTCCCTGGACGCGCGGGACCCCGAGCCGGTCCAGGACCTCGGGCAGTTCGTCGTAGACGGCGTGCACCAGGGTGGCCCGGTCGCCGTACGGAGCGAGCCGCTCGCCGGAGAGCCGCAGGGCCTCCTTGTCCCGGTCGAGCGCGATCAGCCGGGCCGCGGGGAAGGTCGAGAGCAGCGCCTCGCTGTGGCCGCCGAGGCCCAGGGTGCAGTCGACGACGACCGCCCCGGGCTGGGCGAGGGCCGGGGCCAACAGGTCCAGGCATCGCTGGAGCATCACCGGGACATGTCGGGACTGGCTCATGCGCCCTCTCAGGTACGGCGCGGTCGGACGTACTGCCAGGTCCCCGCCCGCTCGGAAGGGGACGGTCCGCCGGCGCCGGGAAGGGCGTCGGCCGGCCGGCGAGCGGGAGAGGGCCGAGCCGTACGTACGCCGCGCATGCGCGGGTGTTGCGCGGGTGTGCGGGGTGTGTCCGTCAAGCAGGTGTGCCTGCGGTGAGTGACCGTGAGGAGTGCGCCCGTGCAGGACGTGACGACGCTCACGCCTCCCACTTCGCGCCACTTTAGTCCACTCGTCCCCCCGGTCAATCAACCGCCCAGCGTGCCGCGGGCTCCGGTTTTCACCCGGACGGGGTACTGGTCCCGTCGGCTGTGGATTAGGTCACAGCAGTCCGGGTTGACACTCTTTTCCGGGCCCCCTGACAGGACCGTTCGATCAACGGCGGCTACCGTCATACGCATGTCGACTGCTGCGCACTCTCCCGCAGAACCCAGCCCCTCCCGTCCGCACCCGTCCGTGCCTGACGGCGGAACGGTGACCGACCGGCTCGTCGAGGCCAACCGGCAGTACGCCGGGGCGTTCGAGGATCCCGGTATGGACGCACGCCCCGTACTCCAGGTGGCCGTGGTCGCGTGCATGGACGCCAGGCTCGACCTGCACAAGGCCCTCGGACTCGACCTCGGCGACTGCCACACGATCCGCAACGCGGGCGGTGTGGTCACCGATGACGTCATCCGGTCGCTGACGATCAGCCAGCGCGCCCTGGGCACCCGGAGCGTGGTCCTGATCCACCACACCACGTGCGGTCTGGAGAGCCTCACCGAGGACTTCCGGGTCGAGCTGGAGGAGGAGGTCGGGCAGCGTCCGGCGTGGGCGGTGGAGTCCTTCCGCGATGTCGACCAGGACGTGCGCCAGTCGATGCAGCGGGTGCGGACCTCTCCGTTCCTGCTGCACACCGAGGATGTGCGGGGCTTCGTCTTCGATGTGCGGGAGGGCCTCCTGCGCGAGATCGACCCGGCCGCCGGCGACTCCCAGGAGTGAGCCGCCGGGCTGCCGTTCGCACCCTCGAAGCAGGACGAAAATATGGCAACCCACGACATATCCCGCCCACTTGTCCACAGGCGAGTGACACGAAGCGGTAACGGCAACAACAATGCGGAGGCGGCACCTCGTCCGGATCGCTCCGGGCGGGGCGTCAGCTGTCCGGGGTTGGGCCGGGCCGTACGCGAGTGCCCCGGCCCGTGAATGGGGTATCCCCTGCTTCTCAGGAGCGCGGGAGTAGGGCCGAGGAGGGCCGGGTGACGACCTATGACGATCGAGCGAGCCTCACAGATCTGACGACCACGGCGGAGCGCGTCCGCGGGTCGGTGGAGGGTGTGATCGAGGGCAAGCCCGAGGTCGTACGGCTCTCGCTGACCGTGCTGCTCGCCGAGGGGCATCTCCTCATCGAGGATGTGCCGGGCGTCGGCAAGACCATGCTGGCCAAGGCGCTGGCCCGCAGCATCGACTGCTCGGTGCGGCGTATCCAGTTCACCCCCGACCTGCTGCCCTCGGACATCACCGGTGTCTCGATCTTCGACCAGCAGCGGCGCGACTTCGAGTTCAAGCCGGGGGCGATCTTCGCGCAGATCGTGATCGGTGACGAGATCAACCGCGCATCGCCCAAGACCCAGTCGGCACTGCTCGAATCGATGGAGGAGCGCCAGGTCACCATCGACGGGCAGACGTACGAGCTGCCCGGCCCGTTCATGGTGGTCGCCACGCAGAACCCGGTGGAGATGGAGGGCACCTACCCCCTCCCCGAGGCGCAGCGCGACCGGTTCATGGCACGGGTCTCGATCGGCTACCCGAGCGCCGAGGCCGAGCTGCGGATGCTCGATGTGCACGGCGGTGTCTCACCGCTCGACGACCTCCAGCCGGTGGCACACGCCCACGAGATCCTCAAGCTCATCGAAGCGGTGCGCGAGGTGCATGTCGCCGACGCGGTGCGCCGGTACGCGGTGCAGCTGGTGTCGGCCACCCGCAGCCACCCGGACCTCAGACTCGGCGCGTCACCGCGCGCCACCCTGCATCTGCTGCGGGCCGCCAAGGCGTCGGCCGCGCTGAGCGGCCGGGAGTACGCGCTGCCCGACGACGTCCAGGGGCTGGCCGTCGCGGTGCTGGCGCACCGGCTGCTGCCCACGGCCCAGGCTCAGTTGAACCGCCGTACCGCTGAGCAGGTCGTCCTGGAGATCCTCCAGCGGACGCCCGTTCCCGCGTACACGGCCTCCGGCGACCAGCGGCCCGGCGCCCGGCGGCTGTGATGGCCGCGGGGGGTGCTCCGACCGCCGCCGACGAGGAGGACGGGGGCCGGCTGCGCACCGCGCTGTCGGGGCTGACCACTCGGGGGCGGTCGTTCATCGCGGCGGGTGTCGCCGCCGGGGTCTGCGCGTATGTCCTGGGCCAGAGCGATCTGCTGCGAGTGGGACTGCTGCTCGCGGTGCTGCCGCTGGTGTGCGTGGCCGTGCTGTTCCGTACGCGGTACCGCGTCGCGGCCAGCAGACGTCTCTCCCCCGCCCGCGTTCCGGCGGGGTCCGAGTCCCGCGTCCATCTGCGGATGGACAACGTCTCGCGGCTGCCCACCGGGCTGCTGATGCTCCAGGACCGGGTGCCGTACGTGCTGGGGCCGCGGCCCCGTTTCGTACTGGACCGGGTGGAGGCGGGCGGGCGGCGCGAGGTGTCGTACCGGGTCCGGTCGGATCTGCGGGGCCGCTACCCGCTGGGGCCGCTCCAGCTGCGGCTCACGGACCCGTTCGGGATGTGCGAGCTGACCAGGTCGTTCAGCGCGCACGACGATCTGACGGTGATTCCCAGGACCGAGCCGCTGCCACCGGTCCGGCTGACCGGTGAGGCGGCCGGGTACGGGGACGGCAGACAGCGCTCGCTCGCACTGGCCGGCGAGGACGACGTGATCCCGCGCGGCTACCGGCACGGCGACGATCTGCGCCGGGTGCACTGGCGCTCCACCGCCCGCTACGGCGAACTGATGGTCCGCCGCGAGGAGCAGCCGCAGCGGGCGCGCTGCACGGTGCTGCTCGACACCCGCAGGACCGCCTATCTGGGCGCGGGGCCGGACTCGGCCTTCGAGTGGGCTGTCTCGGGTGCGGCGTCGGCGCTGGCGCACGTTCTCGAACGGGGCTTCTCGGTACGGCTGTTGACGGACACGGGCAGCTCGGTGCCGGGCGAGAGCTCGGGCGGATTCGCCGGGGCCACCCAGGAGTCCGCCGACTCCGCCGGGCTGATGATGGACACTCTCGCCGTCGTCGGGCACTCGGACGGGACCGGTCTCTCCCGTTCCTACGATGTGCTGCGCGGCGGGAACGAAGGGCTGCTGATCGCCTTCTTCGGCCGTCTCGACGAGGAGCAGGCCGCGGTGGCGGCCCGGATGCGGCAGCGCAGCGGGGCGGCCGTCGCCTTCGTACTGAACAGCGAAGCCTGGGTGTACGGGGAGGCGGAGCACGACACCCGGACGCTGCAACTGCTGCGGGATGTGGGGTGGACGGCGCTGGAGGCCGGGCCGGGGGCGGTGCTCGGCGAGCTGTGGCGCCGGGCCGGGCAGCAGCGCAGTGGTACGGGCCCGGCGGCCTGGCACGGCGGCACGGCGGGGGCGGGGAGCGGCACTCGGGCGACGGGGACGGGCGCGGCTCCGCCGGGAAGCGGCGCCGGAACGGTTGCCGGCGCCGGCAGGGGCACGGGTACGGGTACTGACAACGGCGGCATCGGCGCAGACACTGGCACCGGCGGCGCAGGCACAGGCACAGGCACAGGCACAGGGGGATGGTCATGAGCGGCCCTGCGCGACTGGCGTTGTGCGCCTACGCGGCCACCATGCTGGCCGCGTGCACGCTGCTGCCGCTGGTCCAGCCGGTCACCTGGATCATTCAGGCCGCCCTGCTGCTGGCGGTGCAGAGCGGGGTGGGCGCGCTGGCGCGACGGGTTCCGCTGGCGCGTCCGCTGACGGTGGCGGCGCAGGCGGTGGCCGCGCTGCTGATCCTCACGGTGGTCTTCGCACGGGGGCAGGCGCTCGGCGGCATCGTGCCCGGCCCGGAGGCCGTGGAGCATTTCGGGGCGATGCTGCGGGCGGGCGCCGACGACATAGGGCAGTACTCGATCCCGGCGCCGACGACGGTGAACATCCGGCTGATGCTGTTCGGCGGAGTGCTGGTGGTCGGGCTGCTGGTGGACACGCTGGCGGTGACGTTCCGGAGCGCCGCGTCGGCCGGACTGCCGCTGCTCGCGCTGTACTCGGTGGCGGCCGGTATCGCGCAGAACAGCGCCGCCTGGCTGTGGTTCGTCCTCGCGGCCGCCGGTTTCCTGCTGCTCCTGCTGGCCGAGAGCAGGGAGCGGCTCTCCCAGTGGGGGCGGGTCTTCGGCGGCTCGTCGCGCGGGCACGGAGCCGGGAATTCCGCGAGCCGTGGCGGCCCGTCGGCGCCGGTCCGTACGGGGCGGCGCATCGGGGCGGTGGCGCTGGGGTTCGCCCTGGTGGTCCCCGCGGCGCTGCCCGCGATGGACACCGGGCTGCTCGGCGGCGCGGGGCGCGGCACCGGCCCCGGGGGCGGCGGCGGGACGATCTCCGCGGTCAACCCGCTGGTCTCGCTGCAGAACAGCCTCACCCAGTCCGACGACCGCGAGGTGATGCGCTACCGCACCAACGCGGCCGACACCGACGGGATGTATCTGCGGATCGTCGCGCTCGACCAGTTCGACGGCACCTCCTGGAAGTCGTCGGAGCGCCGGATCAAGGACGTCCCGAAGGAGCTGCCCCGGCCGGAGGGGCTCGGCTCCGACGTGGCCACCACCGATGTGCGGACCAATATCTCGGCGGCCGGCTGGTACGCGCAGAACTGGCTGCCGCTCCCCTACCCGGCGACGAAGGTGGACATCAGGGGCCGCTGGCGCTACGAACCGGCCGGGCGGACACTCGTCGGCGACCGCGGGCAGACCACCCGGGGTGCGGAGTACGGCGTGGACAGCCTGGTCGTCCAGCCGACACCGGCCCAGCTCGCCTCGGCCCCGCCGCCGCCCGCGGCGCTGCTGCGGGAGTACACGGAGGTGCCCGGATCGCTGCCCGGCGTGGTGAAGTCGACCGCGGAGCAGGTGACGAAGGGCGCCGCCAACGACTACGAGCGCGCGGTCAGGATGCAGGACTGGTTCGCGTCGGAGGGCGGCTTCACCTACGACACCCAGGTGCAGTCGGGCACCGGTACCGACGCCATAGCCCGGTTCCTGAAGGAAAAGCAGGGCTTCTGCGTCCATTTCGCCTTCACGATGGCGGCGATGGCCAGGACGCTGCACATCCCGGCCCGGGTCGCGGTGGGCTTCACTCCGGGCACCGCTCAGCCGGACGGCACGATGTCGGTCGGGCTGCGCGACGCCCATGCCTGGCCCGAGCTGTACTTCCAGGGCGTGGGCTGGACGCGTTTCGAGCCGACACCCACCCGTGGCTCCGTACCCTCCTACACCCAGGCGGACCACTCGTCCGACGGTCCTGCGTCACCGGCGCAGCCCCGGGCCACGTCGTCGGCCGCGCCCGAGACGGCTCCGTCCGCGACGTCCTCCTGCCCGCCGCAGCTGCGCAAGCTCAGCGGGTGCGGGACGGCGGCGCAGGGCAGCGGCGTGCCGCCCGTCGACCGGGGCTCGGGCCACGGCGCCGCGGTGGGCGCGGGGCTGGCGCTGCTGCTGCTGGTGGTGGTCCTGCTGCTCCTGCTGCCGCTGTTCTGGCGGACCAGGGCGCGGGCCCGGCGGCTGGGGTCCGGCGGGCGGACACCGGAGGACGCCGCGGAGCGGACCCTGTCGGCCTGGCGGGAGATCACCGACTCGGCCTGGGACTACGGGCTCCAGCCGGACGACTCCCTGACCCCGCGCAAGTCGGCGGACCGGATCGTTTGGACCGGGCAGCTTGCGGGCCCGGCGGCCGACGCGGTCCACCGGGCCGCGCACGCGGTGGAGCAGGTGCTGTACGCGCCACGGGCCGGTGAGCCGGGCGGCCTCACGGATGACGTCCAGCTGATCAGGGCCGCGCTGCGGGCCGGTGCGGGCAGAACGGCACGGCTGCGGGCGACGCTGGCGCCGCGCTCGTCCGTACGGGTGGTCTGGGAGCTGTCCCGGCGCCGGGAGCATGCGGCGGACCGCTGGGGCCGGCGCCGTGCGGGGACGGCCCGGTGGGTGGCCCGTCTGCGGCCCTCCCGGCAACGCGGCTGAGCTCCTGCCCGCTGAGCCGGGCCGCCCGCTGAGCCCGCTGAGACGGTCCGTCCGCTGCCTCGGCCGCACATGGCTGAGGGGCGACCGCTTTCGGGCGGACGCCCCTCAGTCGCCGATTCCGTCGCGTACGTCCGGGTGGATCCGACTGCGTGGTGGACCCGCGTCCGCCGTGCGTCGCGCCGGTGAACGGACCGGTCAGTGCCCCTGTTCGTCGCGGCGGCGCTGCCACCGCTCCTCGATGCGGGTCATCACAGAACGGTGTTTCCTGGCCTGCCGGCCCGGGGCCGGGCCTCCGGCTCCGGCCTGTTGCTGTTCACCGGGCTTGGGCGCTTTGCGCCATCCGGTGACCGCAAGCACTGCGCAGCCGAGCATGACGAGGAACCCCACCACACTGATCCAGATCTGCTGGGCGACCATTCCCGCCATGAGGAGGGCGATACCCACCAGAAAGCCAGCGATCGCCTGGTACACCCGGCGACGGGTGTACGTACGCATCCCGCTTCCCTCAAGCGCTGTCGCGAACTTGGGATCTTCGGCGTACAGCGCTCGCTCCATCTGCTCGAGCATGCGCTGCTCGTGCTCCGAGAGCGGCACGGAGTCCTCCTACTCGTCGGTCGCGGGGTACGACCGTGATGCGGCCCTTTCAGAATAGGCAGGGATTCGCCCCCGTGAAACCCGCCCTCTACGCCAATTCACCATCCGGGCCGCCATGCAGGCACAGCTGTCGGGACGTGTTGTCCCCGACGGCCGGACCGTCATGCCGGATGGTTACCCCGATCATACGGGGACTAGCCCCCGTACGGGGGGCCTGATTGCCACTCCGTGCATCACTGCACCGCTGATCAGGCCTGCTTCTGGCCCAGAACGTGCAGTTGGGTGGCCACCGAGTGGAAGGCGGGCAGTTCCGCGGCGGCCGCTTCCAGCTTCAGCAGGGCTTCCAGGGCGCCCGGCTCGGTGTCGACCAGGACCCCGGGAACGAGGTCGGCGAAGACCCGTACACCGTGCACGGCACCGACCTCCAGACCGGCCGTGGTGACCAGCCCGGTGAGCTGTTCCGCGGTGAAGCGGCGGGGCACCGGGTCACCGTCGCCCCAGCGGCCCGCCGGGTCCGTCAGGGCCTGCCTGGCCTCACTGAAGTGCCCGGCGAGCGCACGGGCCAGGACGGCGCCGCCGAGCCCGGCGGCGAGCAGGCTGAGCGCACCGGAGGGGCGGAGGGCGTCCACCGCGTTCCTGACGCCCTCGGCCGGGTCCTCCACGTATTCGAGGACGCCGTGGCAGAGCACCGCGTCGTATCCGCCGCGCTCCGCCACGTCGAACAGGCCGAGCACATCGCCCTGCACCCCGCGCACCTGGTCGGCGACCCCGGCCTCGGCGGCCCTGCGCTCCAGGCCGAAGAGCGCGTTGGGGCTGGGGTCCACCACGGTGACCCGGTGGCCGAGGCGGGCGACGGGCACCGCGAAGTTCCCGGTGCCGCCGCCGGTGTCGAGCACGTCCAGGGCGGGCCGGCCGGTCGCTTCGGCCCTGCGGTCGAGGGCGTCCTTGAGTACGTCCCACACCACGGCGGTACGAAGGGAGGCGCGGGGGCGCAGCTGGTCCGACACGGCGGTTGACTCCTCGGCGCGGTGCCGCCGCGGACGGCGGGCCGTAGACAGCAAAGACTGGCTCCACCCTATTGCCTTCGAAGCTCCCGCTGGTCACCCCGTGTGCGGGCGCTCCGCACCGGTCTCCGGCAGCACCGGCTGGAGGGCGAGCAGCCGCTCGACCAGGCGCAGGAACATGGCCGCGTCGCGCAGCAGATCGTCGGCGTCGCGGCTGCACGCCGCGCCCGGTATGCCCGCCTCCGCCCTGGCCCGGCGGGCGGCACCGGAGGCGAAGAGGGCGCTCCACTCGGTCAGCTCGGGGGCGAGCTCCGGCAGCAGCTCCCAGGCGGTCCGTATGGCGTTCCTCCGGCGGGTGCCGCCTGTCTTCCGGCGCGGTACGGCCTCGGGCCTGGCGCGTGAGGCGAGGACCGCGGCTGCGGTGCGCAGTGCGGCCAGGTGGGCCGTGGCATACCGCTCGTTGGGTACGTCGAGCCCGGCGGCCTCCGCCAGGCCCGCGCGGGCCTGGGCCAGCAGGTCGAGAGCGGCGGCCGGGGCCGTGGTGCGGCGGGCCACCGGGTGGATGTCGCTCGCGGGGCCGCCCGGCGCGGAGCGGGCGGGCGGGACCGCGGCGGCCGGTGTGAAGAGAGCCGGAGCCCCCGGGGCCTGGGAGCGGGACGGGCCGCGGGACGCGGCGAGCACGCGGACCGGGGCGAGTGACGGGGCGGGCGCGGGGACGGACGGGCCGGCGGCCACCGGGGAGGCGGGGGCAGACGGGCCGGTGGGCGCGGGGGCGACCGCAGGTGCGGCGGGTGCGGCCACGGGGGCAAGTGAGGGGGCAGGGGCGGTGACACGGTGCCGGTGCGCTGGTGCGGCATTCGAGCTGGCCATGACGGAACCTCCTGTCGTCGTGTGACGGCGCTGTGGCCGTCTGTGTCCATCGTGCGGCCCACCACTGACAATCAGCCCTGACCTGGGCCTTTGCGAGGACCCCGGAAGGCAGCGTACTTTTTTGTACTGACCGGTCAGTTCATAGGTCGGCGCAGGACTGGCACGGGACTGGCACGGGACATGCGTATCGGCAGGCAGGGGAGGGTGTCGTGGACAGCCCGCACGGGGCAGCTGTCAGAGCGGAGAACCTGGGGCTCAAGGGCCCGTACGGCTGGGCCTTCCGCGGAGTGGATGTCGACGCGGAGCCCGGCGCGCTCATCGCGGTGGAGGGTCCGTCGGGCTCCGGGCGCACCTGTCTGCTCCTCGCCCTGACGGGCCGGATGCGGACGAGCGAGGGCCATGCCGAGGTGGCCGGGTTCCGGCTGCCCGGGAAACCGGCCGAAGTGCGCCGGATCAGCGCGCTGGGCCCGGTCCCGGGTGTCAGCGAGCTCGACCCCGCACTGACCGTCGACGAGCATCTGCGCGAGCGCGTCCTGCTGCAGCGCCGGTACAGCGGATCGCTCCGCGCTCTGCTGCGGCCCCGCTCCGAGCGACGGGCGGCGGCCCGCTCCCGTATCGGCACGGCGCTGGAGGCCGCCGGGCTGGACCCCGCCACGCTGCCCAAGCAGGGCAGGACCTCCGTACGGGATCTGGAGCGTCTCGAAGCGCTGCGGCTCTCGGTGGCGCTCGGCCTGCTGGGCGGTCCGCGGCTGCTCGCCGTGGACGACGCGGACCTCAAGCTCTCCGGCCCGGAACGGGACGCGGCCTGGGAGCTGCTGCGGTCCGTCGCGGCCAGTGGTGTCACCACACTCGCCGTCTGCAGCAGCGCGCCCGAAGGCGCGGTCACCGTCTCGACCCGGCCGGCCGCGGACCGGGCGGACACCGCGGACGCGCGGCAGCAGAAGACGAACGCCCGGCAGAAGAACGCGCAGCAGGCCGCCCAGCCGCAGGACGAGCCGCAGAAGAGCACGCAGACCGAGAAGGGCGCGGAGACCGTGAAGGACACCGGGACCGAGCAGGAAGGGGCGGCCGATGCGCTCGCCGAGACTGGCCGCCCTTGAGCTGAAGCGGTTCGGCAGGGGCAGGCTCCCGCGCGCCGCCCTCGTCGCGCTGCTGTTGCTGCCCCTGCTCTACGGCGCGCTCTACCTCTGGTCGTTCTGGGATCCGTACGGACGGCTCGACCGGATACCCGTCGCCCTGGTCAACGACGACCGGGGCGCCGAAGCCGCGGGCAAGAAGGTCCACGCGGGCGACGACATCACCCGGGGGCTGCGCGACAGCAAGGTCTTCGACTGGCACGAGACCAGCGCCGCCGATGCCCACCGGGGCGTCGAGGACGGCACGTACTACCTGTCGCTGACGCTGCCGGCCGACTTCAGCGAGCGGGTCGCGTCGAGCGCGGGCGAGTCCCCCGAGACCGGCGCCCTCCAGGTCCGGACGAACGACGCCAACAACTACATCGTCGGACAGCTCTCCCGGACGGTCTTCTCCGAGGTCAGGGCATCGGCGTCGACACATGCCTCCCGTACGTTCCTGGACCGTATCTATGTCTCGTTCGGCACGCTGCACGACCGGACGGCGAAGGCGGCCGACGGTGCGTCCGACCTCACCACGGGCCTCGGCAAGGCGCGGAAGGGTTCCGAGGACCTGGCGGACGGGCTGAAGGACGCGAAGGCCGGCAGCGGCAAGCTGGCCGGTGGCATCAAGAAGCTCGACAAGGGCTCGGCCGGTCTCCAGTCCGGCTCGAAGCAGGTCGCCGCGGGCACCCGGACCCTCGCGAAGAAGGTCAACGGCGCGGCGAGCGCCGTCCGCCCCTTCCTCAAGGACAACGGCAAGTCCATCGGTGACGCGGCCCGGCTGGTCTCCGACTCCACCCAGGTCGTACGGGACCACCTCGCCACCCTGGTGAAGGCGGCCCCGGTCGCGGCCAGGGCCGCCGCCACCGCCTCCACCGACCTCGACAGCGTCTACCGGGCACGCTGCCAGAGCGCGCCCGTCCCCGATCCGGCCTGCCCCCAGCTGAAGAAGGCCAAAAAGGCGGCAGCCGACACGGCGCGGATCGCGGGTGACGTCAACGGCCTCGTCCAGCAGCAGAACGGCGATCTGAAGAAGCTCGACGGGCAGCTCGCCACGCTCCAGAAGCAGGCGGACAGCCTGGCGGAGCACGCCCCGCACCTCGCGGGCGACCTGGACACGGCCGTGGGCAAGGTCAACGAGCTGGACAGCGGGGCCCACCGGGTCGCGAGCGGCGCGGCGAAGCTGCACACCGGGCTCTCGACGGCGAGGACCGGCGCCACCTCGCTGCACACCGGCGTCGGGAAGCTGAACACCGGCGCGCAGACCCTGCACAGCGGGATCGTCAAGCTCTCCGACGGTGCGGACACCCTCGCCACCGGTCTGCACGACGGGGTGTCCAAGATCCCCGACTACGACAAGCAGGACCGGGACAGGCGCACCGGAGTGATGGCCGATCCGGTGCAGCTGGCCTCCAAGTCGCTGCATGCGGCGCCCAATTACGGAACGGGCTTCGCCCCGTACTTCATCCCGCTCTCGCTCTGGGTGGGCGCGATGGTGGCGTACATGCTCATCCAGCCGCTCAGCAGGCGCGCGCTGGCGGTGGGCGCGTCGGCGTGGCGGATCACGTTCGCGGGCTGGCTCCCGGTGGCCGCGATCGGGGTGCTCCAGACCGCGGCGCTGATGGCCGTGCTGCACTGGGCGATCGGTCTGCAGCTGGCCCGCACCGCCGGGACCCTGGGCTTCCTGGCCCTGGTGACCTGCTGCTTCGCCGCGATCGTGCAGTGGCTCAACGCCCGCTTCGGAGCGGCCGGGCGCATCCTGGTGCTGGCGCTGCTGATGCTCCAGCTGACCTCGGCCGGCGGCACCTATCCGGTGCAGACGAGCCCGGCGTTCTTCAACGCCATCCACCCGTATCTGCCGATGAGTTACGTGGTCGAGGGGTTGCGCAGACTCATCACGGGCGGCGGCCTGGCCCCGGTCTGGACCGGCTCCGCCGTGCTCCTCGCCTTCACCGCGGGCGCCCTGGCGCTGACCGCCCTCTCGGCGCGGAGCAAGCAGATGTGGACCATGGAACGGCTGCATCCGGAGCTCAGCCTGTGAGCGAGATGGCCGGGGCCGGACGAGTCCTGTGAGAATCGGGAGCATGGACACCAGCACCAGACGGCAGGCCACCCGCCAGAAGCTGTACGAGGCGGCCGTCACTCTCATCGCGGAGAAGGGCTTCTCCGCCACGACGGTGGAGGAGATCGCCGAGCGCGCGGGCGTCGCGAAGGGCACGGTCTACTACAACTTCGCGAGCAAGACCGTGCTCTTCGAGGAGTTGCTGCGGCACGGGGTCGGGCTCCTCACCGCTTCGCTCCGGGACGCGGCCGACACCACGGCGGAGCGCGGCGGCACCAAGGTCGAGGCGCTGGACGCCATGATCAGGTCCGGCCTCGGATTCATCGACGCCTATCCGGCCTTCACCCAGCTGTACGTGGCAGAGCTGTGGCGCACCAACAGGGCCTGGCAGTCGACCCTCCTGGTGGTGCGTCAGGAGGCCGTGGCCGTGGTCGAGAACGTACTGCGGGACGCCGTCGAAGGGGGCGAGCTGAACGAGGAGATCGACATCCCGCTGACGGCCGCGGCCCTGGTCGGGATGGTGCTGGTGGCGGCGCTCGACTGGCAGGCGTTCCAGCCCGAGCGGTCGATCGACGAGGTGCACGCCGCGCTGTCGCGGCTGCTGCACGGGCGCGTCAGCGGACGCTGACGGCCGCCGGACCCCGGAGCGTAGGGGCCGGAGAGAGCGCCGGAAGAGAGAGCGCCGGAAGAGAGAACGGGGAAAGGACAGCGGGGAGGGCGGGCGGCCGGAAAGGGCCGGAAAGGAAAGAGCGCCGCCCGGTCAGGCCCGGTCTCCCGAGCCGTTCCCGAGCGGCGCTTCCCCCGTACTCCCCCGCTGTACTCCCCCGTACATTCCGTACGCGTCGGGGGAGCCGCGCCGTTCCGCCGCCCCGTGTCGGCGGTGCCGGCGCTGCGCCCCTTCCGTGCCTCACACTCTGCCGTCTTCGCAGGTGGGGGCCCATCCGCGTAATTACTCATCTCCACTTCTAGGTACGGATACTCAGACGTACGTGCGCCACCTCACCAGGGGCGCGCCGGGCACCGATAAAGTTCCCGCCATGGCACGGATTGCGGTGATCGGCGCCGGGATGGGCGCCATGGCGGCTGCCGCCCGGCTGGCCGTGGCAGGCCACCGGGTGACGGTGTACGAACGTACGGCGACCCACGGCGGGGCGGTGGGCCGCTTCGCGCGGGACGGCTTCGCCTTCGACACCGGGCCAGGTCTGCTCCAACTGCCCGCCGTGTACCGCGACTTGTTCGTGAAGACGGGCCGCGAGCCGCTGGAGCAGTGTGTCGAACTCGTCCAGGTGGACCCGGCGGCCCGCCATCTCTTCGACGACGGGACGGACGTCCTGCTGCCGAACGCCTCACGGGCCGGGGTGGTCGCGGCCCTCGACGCTGCTCTGGGCGCCGGCGCGGGCGCCCGCTGGGGAACGTTCCTGGACCGGGCGCGGGATGCCTGGGACAGGACCAGGCGCCCGCTCCTCGAAGAGCCGCAGCCCGCCGATCCCACGCCGCTGGGCCGCAATCCGTACCCGTCGCTGCGGACCGGGCTGCTGCGGCGCACCGCGCATACGCTCGGCGAGATCGGCAGCCGGGAGCTGCGGGACCCGCGGCTGGCGGCGCTGCTGGCGAGCTATGCGCTGGCGCACGGTTTCGACCCGCGGACGGCGCCCGCTTCGGCGGCCGTCCTGCCCTACATGGAGCAGACCTTCGGCAGCTGGTACGTGCGCGGGGGGATGCGGGCGCTGGCGGACGCGGTGTACGAGCGGTGTCTGGCGCGGAAGGTCGAGTTCGTGTTCTCGGCCGAGGTCACGGACGTACGCGAGAAGGACGGCCGGGCCTGCGGTCTGGAGCTGGCCGACGGGGGCAGCGTGGACGCCGACCAGGTGGTCGCGGGCGCCCCGCTGCCGCCGGCCCACGGGCATCTCCAGGAGCCGGATACACAGAGCGGCCGGTTCGTGGTCTGCCTGGCGCTGCGCGGGGAGCGGGAGGCCGGCGCCGTCCACCGCACGGTGGTGCACGGCGCAGGGAGCGGCCTGCCGATGGTGACGGTGCTGCGCCCGGACGATCCGGCGCTGGTGCCGGGACCGGGCCACGAGGCCCTCACCCTGACGGTCACGGTCCCGGTCATCGCCGGGACCGTCGGCGGGACGGAGCACTGGGCCACCGCCGACCGGGCCGGGGCCCTCGCCGACCGGGTGGTGGCTGCCGCGGAGACTGCCGTACCCGGGCTGCGCGAGCGGGTGCTGTGGCGGGAGGTACGGACCCCCGCCGACACCCTGCGCGAGACCGGTTCGCTCCAGGTGCCCGGACCGGCTCTGGCCGGTGCGTACGGGCGGATGCTGCCCGCCCCCAACCGGACGGCGCTGCCCGGCCTCTACCGGGCGGGCGGCTGGTCGCACCCCGGCGGCGGGCTCGCGCATGCCGGGATGTCGGGGGCTCTGGCCGCCGGGCTGATCGTCGAGGGCGAGGGGTTCCGCGGCTCACAGTGAGCAACAGGGGCTGTACGCACAGGGGCCGTGCGCACAGGGGGGCGAGACCACCGTCGCGTCCGGCAGCCTTCCCGCCCTCTCAGTACCGCTGCTGCCCGTTGTAGCCGGTGTGGTTGTTGTGGTTGTCGTGGTCGGTGTGGCCGCCCTGGTACGGCTGCTGCGCCGGGTGGTCGGGGTCCTCCGGGCCGGGGAAGGCGCCGTATGCCGGTTCGGTGTCGCGCTGCTGCGGGACCCAGACCCCGCCGGGCGGGGTGTCGTTGGCGTACGGGTCGGCGTACGGATCCGCGTAGTGCTGCTGGCCTCCGTACGAGGCTCCGTACTGGCCCGCGCCGATGTACGGGTCCGAGTAGGCCGCGTACTGCTGCTGCTCGCCGCCGTAGCCGTACTGGCCGTCGAAGGACTGGCCCTCGTAGGACTCGTCGAAGGACCGGCCGTCGGAGGAGTGGCCGCTCCGGTCGTACCCGGTGCCGTACTGCGCCCCGGTTCCGTAGGCCGTGTCGCTGTATATGCCGTACTGGCCGGTGTCGTCGGGCATCGGCTGCGGAGCGTAGACATCCGCCGCCATGGGCTCGGGGCTCTGTGCGGAGCCGGGCGAGGTGCCGGAGTCCGGGGTGCGCGACGGGTAGGCCGCCCCCTCATAGCCGGGCCCTTCGTAGCCCGGTCCTTGGTAGCCCGGTCCTTCGTCCGTCGCGTAGCCGCTGCCGCCGTACGCGTGCTGCTCGTAGCCGTCGTGATCCTGGCCGTGCTGCGCGAAGGCGCTGTCGTGGCCGCCGTGCGGAACCCCGTCCGGCTGCTCGTACCCCTCCTGCCCCGGCTGCTCGTACTCCTGGTCCGGGACATCGGGCGCGGGGTCCTTCGCCGTGCTCGCGCCGCGTGCCCTGCGCCGTCTGTTGCCCTTGCTCTCCCGGGGTGCGCCCCGCACGGCCCAGCCGGTCGAGAAGCCGCGCCGGAAGGAGAGCGTGACGTACAACTGGCCGACGGCGAACGCGAGAGCGCCCACCACGATCACCGGCACGGAGTGCAGGAGCACACCGGCGACCACGCCGAGGAATCCGGTGAAGGCGAGCAGCCGCCAGCGCAGTCTGGCCTTGTACTGCAGCAGCACCTCGCCCAGCAGCCACAGCGCGACGAATCCGAACCCGACATAGAGGACCGTCCAGCCCATGTACGCCCCTCCCTGCGGCCTCCGCCCCGTGCGGGGGGCGGATATGGCGGTCAGGACTGCTTGTGCAGTCCGAGATTCTCGTAGATTTCGAGGGTCGCCGTGGAGTTGTTCAGCGTGATGAAGTGCAGCCCAGGGACATCCTCGGAGAGCAGCTTCGCGCAGAACTCCGTAGCGAACTCGATGCCAATGGAGCGTACAGCGGCCGGGTCGTCCTTGACCGCGTGGATGCGTTCTTTCAGCCCTGACGGGAAGTGCGCGTTGCTGAGCTGGGCGAACCGCTCCAGCTGCCGCACATTGGTGATGGGCATGACTTCCGGGATGACGGGGGTGTCGCAGCCCGCGGCGACGACCCGCTCGCGCATCCGCAGATAGTCCTCCGGGTCGAAGAACATCTGGGTGATGGCGTAGTCGGCGCCGGCCCGGCACTTGTCGGTGAAGTGCCGGATGTCGCTCTCCCAGTTGTCCGAGCGCGGGTGCATCTCGGGGAAGGCCGCGACCCCGACACAGAAGTCACCGGACTCCTTGATCAGCCGCACCAGTTCGGCGGCGTACATCACGCCTTCGGGGTGCTTGATCCACTCACCCATCGGGTCACCGGGCGGGTCGCCCCGGACGGCCAGGATGTTCCTGATCCCGGCGTCCGCGTACTGGCCGATGATGTTGCGCAGCTGGGCGACCGAGTGGTCGACGGCCGTGAGATGGGCGACCGGGGTGAGCGTGGTGTCCGACGCGATCTGCTCGGTGGCCCTGACCGTGCCCGCCCGGGACGAACCGCCCGCACCGTAGGTCACGGAAACGAAGCTGGGCGCCACCGCCTCGACCCGGCGCAGCGCGTTCCACAGGTTCCGCTCGCCCTTCTCCGTCTTGGGCGCCCAGAACTCGAAGGAGTACAGCGTCCTGCCGGTCGCGAGCAGGTCGCGCACGGTCCGTGCACGGTCGGTTCTGGTGGAAGAGGTGCCGAAGGCCATACGGGCAGGTTAGTCAGGGCCTGGCACTCCCCCAACCACACCGGGACCTTATGACCGATTTGCGAGATACTTGTCCACCCATCGGACACCCTTGGACACCCCTGGACACTCCGGAGGGCCCGTCGGAATCACCGCATCCGTTTCGGTCGCGAAGATCCGTCCCGCCTTCCGGCCGGGCTGCCTACTCGGTACGGGCCCTGACCCGCGAGGCGAGGGCCCCGGCCGCTGCCGCCGGGTCGTCCGCCTCGGTGATCGCGCGGACCACCACCACCCGGCGCGCCCCCGCGTCCAGCACCTCGTCCAGATTGTCCGCGTCGATCCCGCCAATCGCGAACCAGGGCCGCGAGGTGGTGAGCGCCGCCGCGTACCGTACGAGGCCGAGGCCCGGTGCGTGCCGTCCCGGCTTGGTGGGGGTCGGCCAGCACGGGCCGGTGCAGAAGTAGTCCACGCCCGGCTCGGCGGCGGCCGCGTCCACCTCGGACTCCGCGTGTGTCGAGCGGCCGATGAGCACGTCGGGGCCGAGCAGCGCACGGGCGGCGGGGACCGGCAGATCGCCCTGGCCCAGGTGCAGTACATCGGACGCGATGGCGTGCGCGACATCCGCCCGGTCGTTGACCGCGAGCAGCTTTCCGTGCCTGCGGCAGGCGTCGGCGAAGACCTGGAGGTGTTCGAGCTCCTCGGCCGCCTCCATGCCCTTGTCCCGCAGCTGGACGATGTCCACACCATGGGCCAGGACGGCGTCCAGGAACTCGGGCAGATCGCCCTGGCGCTTGCGCGCGTCCGTGCAGAGGTACAGCCGGGCGTCGGCAAGCGGAGCGGGTGCGGTGGACATCGGGCGTTCCCCCATGGATGGCGACGGACTGGACGGCCGGACGGACCGCTGGACGGCGGAGGACCGGGGTGTACGGGCGTGGTGTACGGCCGGGGCCCGGCCGTACACCACGAGATGATCACACTCCGGTCAGAGGGCGAGCGCCTGGGCCCGGCGCTTCACCTCCGTCCCGCGATTCTCGCTCAGGGCCTGCGCGGGCGTGCCGGGCAGGGTCTCGTCGGGGGTGAAGAGCCACTCCAGCATCTCCTCGTCGCTGAAGCCGTCGTCCCGCAGCAGCGTCAGGGTGCCGGCGAGGCCCTTGACCACTTTGGGGCCGTCGATGAAGGCGGCGGGCACCTGGAGCGCCCTGTTCTCACCACGGCGTACGGCGATCAGCGTGCCGTCCTTGACCAGCTGGCGTACCCGAGTCACCTCGACGTCGAACATCTCGGCGATGTCGGGGAGGTGCAGCCAGGCGGGGATGAGAGCGTCGGTTTTTGCGTCAATCTCGGTCACGGGACAAGCCTGCCATCCCGCACTGACAGCCGATACCCGGACTCAGCCCTTCAGGGCCGGTGGCGTGTGCGCGGAGCCGGACCGGCCGTGCGTGCGCGGGCCGCCCGGACGACGCATGTCACGGGCCGTTCCCGACGCACCGCATGGGCCGCACGGGCCGGGGGGGGGGGGCCCGGGGCTCGCGTGGGGCGGCGGCGCGTTCGGCGTCCGGCCGCTCCACGGTGACGAGGCCGAATTCGGCC